>JASHUO010000174.1 GCA_030039975.1 Alphaproteobacteria bacterium | reverse complement strand
CGGCGGCCGCGGCCCAGCGCCGCACCCGCCTTGCTCAAGCACCGAGCGTCGAGGCGTCGCAGCCGCAAACATAGATTTCTGCCAATATTTTACAATCCGAGATAGCGGCGTCGATCTCCCGGAGCTTGGGCTCGACGAGCCCGGCATGCGCCCGCCGGGCCTCAGGCGTTGTAGGTCACCGTGCCAGTTGCGCTGATGTCGTAGCCGCCGAGCGCTTGCGCCTGCCGGGCAAATTCGGCGCTGCGGGCGAACGCGAGCAGACGTTGCAGCGGCGGCTCGAAGTAATTGCGGCGGCGCAGCGCCAAGTCGAAGCGCTCCTGTTGCAGCGGCAGGAAATCGAGCCGGAAATGATGCGCCACGGCGCGCACGGCAATGCCGACATCGGCCCGGCCATCGAGAATCGCGCTGGCGATTTCCGTCTCGGTGAGCGCCGGCGGCTCGATCACCGCCAGGCTGTCGAGCCTTAGCTTCGCCTGATGCAGCACATGACGCAGCAGGATCTGCCCGCCCGCGCCTTCCTGGCGCCGCACCACGCGCACGCCCGGCCGCGCCAGATCGGCGGGCGCAAGGATGCGGTGCGGATTGCCGGGAGCGAGGACGAACCCCTGCTCGCGCGCGGCCCATTCGATGAGGACGATGTCGGCAAGGCCGCGCGTGGTCCGCACGGCGGGAAGATTGTACTCGCCGGTCCGCGGGTCGAGGATATGGAGGCCGGCCATGATCGCTTTGTCCGCGGCGAGCCGGGCGAGCCCGTCTTCGCTGCCGCCGGTCAGAAGCGCCAGCTCCGAGCCCGAGGCACGCAGCGCCCATTCCAGCAACGGATCGTGGCTGCCAGCCACCACCATCGGCGCCCGGCTCAGTTCGGCACCCTCGAAATCGAGCTGGCGCGCCACCCAGAGATCGATCAGCCGGCGCGGGAACAGCAGCTTGCCGGTGATGCGCGAGCACGGGATCTGGTGGTTGCGGACCAGCTCATAAATGGTCCGTTCCTTGAGCCGCAGATAGTCTGCGACCTCCTGGGTCGTTAGATACTCGTCGAGCCCGTGATCCTGCATGGCACTGCACAGGATTGCACGATTTACATATTGCTGCTACCGAAGTATTGCATCCATAGTTTGTCACAACCAAAGGGTCGGATGCCGCCAGGCGCGGCAAATCGGCCATGAACAGGGGTTGGAACGGAGAGAGACGATGTCCTTTCTAAGTAAAGAGCGAATTATCGCTCCGCCGGGCTACAGCCGCTGGCTGATCCCGCCGGCAGCGCTGTGCGTGCATCTCTGCATCGGCCAGGCCTATGCCTTCAGCGTCTTCAACCTGCCGATGACCAAGCTGCTCGGCATCACCAAGTCGGCGCCCGGCGATTGGGCGCTCACGGAGCTCGGCTGGATCTTCAGCATCGCGATTTTCGTGCTCGGCGCCTCGGCCGCGGTGTTCGGCCGCTGGGTCGAGGATGGCGGACCGCGCCGCGCCATGTTCACCGCCGCCCTGTGCTGGGCGGGCGGTTTCGTCATCTCGGCGATCGGCGTCTACATCCACAATATCTGGGTCGTCTATTTCGGTTATGGCTTCATCGGCGGCCTCGGGCTCGGCATCGGCTACATCTCTCCGGTCTCGACGCTGATCAAATGGTTCCCCGACCGCCCCGGCATGGCGACGGGCATGGCGATCATGGGCTTCGGCGGCGGCGCTTTCATCGCCTCGCCGCTCTCGGTCTGGCTCATGGGCAAGTTCACTACCCCCACGCATATCGGCGTTCCAGAGACCTTCCTCGTGCTCGGCGCCATCTATTTCTGCTTCATGATGGTGGGCGCGGCGATCGTGCGCATTCCGGCGCCCGGTTGGAAGCCCGCGGGTTACGTCGCGCCGGCGCAGACGAAGAAGCTCGTCACCGACAAGCACGTCTATGTCTACGACGCGCTGAAGACGCCGCAATTCTGGCTGATCTGGTGGGTGCTCTGCCTCAACGTCACCGCCGGCATCGGTGTGCTCGGCCAGGCCTCGGCGATGAGCCAGGAGATGTTCCCGGGCCGCATCACCGCCGTCGCCGCTGCCGGCTTCGTCGGGCTGATGAGCCTTTTCAACATGGGCGGCCGTTTCTTCTGGGCGTCGATTTCGGACTATATCGGGCGCAAGAACACCTATTTCGTCTTCTTCGCGCTCGGCACGGTGCTCTACGCCCTGGTGCCGACGGCGGGTGCCCTTGGCAGCGTCGAGCTGTTCGTGGTCTGCTTCCTGATCATCATCAGCATGTATGGCGGCGGTTTCGCCACCGTGCCGGCCTATCTGAAGGACATGTTCGGCACGCGCTATGTTGGCGCCATCCATGGCATGCTGATCACCGCCTGGTCGATGGCCGGCATCTTCGGTCCGGTGTTGGTCAACTACATCCGCGCCTACAACGTCGCGCATGGCGTCGCCAAAGCGCAGGCCTACAACACCACCATGTATGTCATGGCGGTGCTGCTGGTGATCGGCTTCATCTGCAACTACTTCGTCACGGCGGTGCATGAGCGGCATCACATGAAGCGGGGCGAAGAAGCCGAGGCGCTGACCTGAGCCGCGGGAGGAGAGCATGCAAGCATCAGAATCGAGCGCTGGAAACGCGGCGAAGCTCATCCTCGCCTGGGGCTTCGTCGGCATTCCCTTGGCTTGGGGCGTGATCGAGACGGTGATCAACGCGCTGAAGCTGTTTCAATAGCCCAGCTCCCGCGGCGGTCGGAGCACAGCCTGCTCCGATCGCCGCGGCGCCAAGTGCGCTGCTTGGCGAATCGGCGACCCCACGAGGCGCCATGAAGTTGCCCAGCGACCGCGACCGTTTGCGGCACGGTCGCCTCGGCGCATCTGCCGCAGCGCCCGCGCGAATCGATCCTGATCGATCTCGACAAGCGCTATCCCGACCAGATCTTCACCATTGTCATCTTGAGCCGCGATCGGGCCAAGTTCGGGACGCTGGACAAATCACTGCTGGGCCAGCATCTCTGCGCCACCGCCCCGATCCAGCTCTATCGCGGGCGACCCGAGATGGTCGTCCAGGGTCCGGGACAGCTGCATAAGCAATAGGGCCGCGAGAAAATATGCCGCCTCGAACAGCGCGGGAGACTGTCGACGCCCCACCCACCCCCGCTGCGCGGGTCTCCCCTCTCCGCCCCTCAGGGGCGGAGAGGGTTGGGTGAGGTGGGGTGCAATAGACGTGACTCGATAAGTTGTTTGGAGCTGCCTCCGGCCAATCACGCGCTGATGCGCCGCGCCCCCGCGGCGAGCGCGCGTTCGGCCTCGGCGACCATGGTGGTGACGATCTCGCCAGCCGGCAGCACCGCGTCGCAGAGCCCGGCCGCCTCGCCCGCGAGGACGCCGGCGGTGGCGAAATCGCCGGCCGTCACCGCTGCCTGATAGCGCCCCATCTCATGCGGCTGGGCCGCTTTGAGCTCCGCCTCGGCGCCATGCCAGCGCTCGACGAAGGCGTTGCGCAGCGTCCGCACGGTGAACTCGGCCGGCCAGGGGATGTCGCGGACGATGTCGATGGTGGTCGTGCGGATGGTCTCCTCGCCCGACGCTTCGGCAAGGCACGCCTTGGCCTTGGCATGCGCCAGCGATTCCGTGCTGGCGTAAAACCGCGTCCCCACCAGCACGCCCTCCGCGCCGAGCATCAGCGCCGCGGCGAGGCCGCGGCCATCGGCGATCCCGCCGGCGGCGACGACGAGAGCATCGCTCCCGCTCTTGGCCACGCGATCGACGATCTGCGGCACCAGCGGCAGGGTGGCGCGCTGGGCGCCGTGGCCGCCGGCCTCGCTGCCTTGCGCGACGATGATGTCGGCCCCGGCCCGCAGCGCGTCGTCGAGATGCCGGAGCGTTTGGATCTGGCAGATCAGCAGCGCGCCCGCCGCCTTGATCTTGCCGGCGAAGGGCTGCGGATCGCCGAAAGAGAGCATCAGCGCTGCGGGCCGATGCAGCAAGGCGAGATCGAGCAGCTCCGGCTGTCGCGCCAGCGACCAGGTGATGAAGCCGCAGCCGATGCGATGATTGCCGGCGGCGGCGAATTGCTGCTCGAGCCAAGGCCGATCGCCATAGCCGCCGCCGATCATGCCGAGCCCGCCGGCGGCGCTGACCGCGCCGGCAAGCGCCCCGCCCGAGACATTGCCCATGGGCGCCAGGAGCACGGGATGCTGGATGCCGAGGCGCTGGGTCAAGCGTGTCTTGAGCGGCATGGGGCGGCCTCCGCGGTGTGGGGTTGGGCCGATGATAGCGAAGCGGCATCGGGCCGCCACAAAAGCCCGCGCCGAAGCCCTATCGCGCTTTCTTTCGGCGCGAGGTTTGCGCTACATGTGGCGCGCCGCGCGTTCGGGCGGTGGAGCGGAAGGAACGATGCAACAGCGCTGGGGGCTGCCCATCGTCGCCTGGCCGTCGCGGCTCAGGCCCAATTACTGGGACGGCGTCGCGCTGCCGCTGGTGCTGGGCTCGGTCGTGCTGCTCGCCTGGGCGAGCCGGCAGATGGGCGCGCCCTACCGGCTCGGCGAGACGCTCGCCATCTCGCTCGATCCGCGCTACCTGCCGGAATACGGGCTGCGCACGGTGCTGCGCATGGCGCTGGCGCTGGCCGCCTCGCTCGCCTTCAGCCTCGCTTACGCCGCCTTCGCCGCCAAGAGCCGGCGCGCCGAGAAGCTGCTCATTCCGGTGCTCGACATCCTGCAATCGGTGCCGATTCTGGGCTTCCTCTCGATCACCGTCACCGGGTTCATCGCGCTCTTTCCCGGCAGCCTCATGGGCTACGAATGCGCGGCGATCTTCGCCATTTTCACCTCGCAGGCCTGGAACATGACGTTCAGCCTGTACCAGTCCTTCATCGGCGTGCCGCAGGATCTGCGCGAGGCGGCGCGCATGTATCACCTGTCGCCGTGGCAGAGCTTTTGGCAGCTCGAAGTGCCCTTTGCCACGCCGCAACTCATCTGGAACATGATGATGTCGGTCTCCGGCGGCTGGTTCTTCGTCGTCGCCTCCGAGGCGATCAGCGTCAACGGCCAGGATGTGAAATTGCCGGGCATCGGCTCCTATATCGCGCTCGCCATCGAGCAGCGCGATCTCGCCGCCGTCGGCTATGCCATCCTGGCCATGCTGGTCTTGATTCTGATCTACGATCAGCTGCTGTTTCGCCCGCTGCTCGCTTGGGCGCAGCGCTTCAAGGTCGAAGCAATCACCCAGGACGAGATCGAGCCGCCCTGGTTCTTGATCATGCTGCAGCGCGCGCGGCTCTTCGATCTGATGCGTTCCGTCGTCGACGCAGCGGCGGTGCTGCTGAGCTGGCTCGCGCGCCGCGCCGCGCCGCGCCGCGCGGGTGTGCAGCGCCTGCGCTTCGGCGCTGCCGGGGCGCGCTGGGCCGATCTCGTCTGGAACGGCGTGCTGATCGCCGGCGTCGCTTACGCGATCATCGACATTGCCCGCTTCGTCGAGAGCGAGGTCGGTCTGCACGAAGTGCTGCATGTGTTGCTGCTCGGCCTCTGCACGCTCGCCCGCGTCGTCGTGCTGATCGTGCTGGCGGCGCTGATCTGGGTTCCCATCGGCGTCTGGATCGGCCTGCGTCCGCGGCTCGCCCGCCGCGTCCAGCCGATCGTGCAATTCCTCGCGGCTTTCCCGGCCAATCTCTTCTTCCCGGTCGCTGTCGTGGCCATCCTGCGCTTCCATCTCGATGTCGAGATCTGGGTGAGCCCGCTGATGATCCTCGGCACGCAGTGGTACATCCTGTTCAACGTCATTGCCGGCACGCTCGCGCTGCCGACCGACTATCAGTTCGTCGCCAGCAATCTCGGCGTCTCGCGCCTTCTCTGGTGGCGCCGTCTGATCCTGCCGGCGATTTTTCCGGCCTTCGTCACCGGCGCGGTGACCGCCTCGGGCGGCTCGTGGAACGCCAGCATCGTCGCCGAGGTGGTGCGCTGGGGCAACGACACGCTGGTCGCCACCGGCATCGGCGCCTATATCGCCGAGGCGACCGAGAAGGGCGATTTTCCGCGCATCGCGCTGGGCATCTGCGTGCTCTGCCTCTATGTTCTGCTCTTCAACCGCTTGCTCTGGCGTCGGCTCTACCTCTTGGCCGAAGAGCGGCTGCGCCTGGATTGACGGAGCGATCATGCCGGATGACGGCCGCCTCATCTGCGCCGAGAAGGTGTGCAAGACCTATCAGACGGCCGAGACGCCGGGGCGGCTGGTGCTCGACCATGTCGATTTCTCGCTGCATGAGGGCGAGATCGTCGCCATCCTCGGCAAATCGGGCTCGGGCAAATCGACCTTCCTGCGCGTCCTGGCCGGGCTGACGCCGCCGACCGAAGGCCGCGTCGCCTATCGCGGCCATACGGTGGAGGGGCCGGCGCATGGCATCGCCATGGTGTTCCAGACCTTCGCGCTGTTTCCGTGGCTCACCGTTCTCGGCAATGTCGAGCTCGGCCTCGAGGCGCAGGGCGTGCCGCGCGCCGAGCGGCGCCAGCGTGCGCTCAAGGCGATCGACCTCATCGGCCTCGACGGTTTCGAATCCGCCTATCCCAAGGAGCTTTCCGGCGGCATGCGTCAGCGCGTGGGCTTCGCCCGCGCCCTCGTCGTCAATCCCGATGTGCTGCTGCTCGACGAGCCGTTCTCGGCGCTCGACGTGCTGACGGCGGAGACGCTGCGCGGCGACATGCTCGATCTCTGGCTCGAGCGCCGCGTGCCGACGAAAGGCATCATCCTGGTCTCGCACAACATCGAGGAAGCGGTCGAGGTGGCCGACCGCATCATCATCTTCGGCAGCGATCCCGGTCATATCCGTGCCGAGATTCCGGTGTCGCTGCCGCGGCCGCGCGATGTCACCAGTCCCCGCGTTCAGCAGATCGTCGACGAGGTTTACGCCATCCTCACCACCGTGCCCGGGCGCGAGCCGGGCCGGCGCGGGCTGCGCGGCGTCGAGACCGTCGGCGTTGGCTACCGGCTGCCGGCGGCCTCGATCCAGCAGCTCGTCGGCCTGCTCGACGCGATCTCCGCACCACCCTATTCCGGCCGCGCCGACCTGCCGCATCTCGTCGAAAGCGAGCATATCGAGGACGAGGCGCTCTTCGTCCTGGTCGAAGCGCTGCAGCTGCTGGGCTTCGCCCAGGTGGCGGGCGGCGATATCTGGGCGACGCCGGTCGGCCGCGCTTTCGCCGAAGCCGATCTGCAGACGCGCAAGCAGATCTTCGCCGATCAGCTCCGTCGCTCGATCCCGCTCGCCGCGCATATCCGCAAGGTGCTGGACGAGCGGCCCGGCCATAGCGCACCCGAGGCCCGCTTCCTCGCCGAACTCGAGGATCATCTCTCCGAAGAGGAAGCGCATGAGGTGCTGGAGACGATGATCAATTGGGGCCGCTATGCCGAGCTCTTCGCCTACGATTACGATCGCGGCGTGCTGAGCCTCGAAAATCCGACCTGAGAGCGCCGCGTCTTGAGGCTGAAGCCGGGCTCGCTGCCCTTTACCATCCTGCTCGGTGCGCTCACGGCAATGACCGCTTTTGCCACCGATATGAGCCTGCCGGCGCTGCCGAGCTTGACGCGGTCTTTTGCCACCTCGCCCGAGCGCGTGCAGCTGACGCTCAGCTTGTTCATCTTCGGTTATAGCGGCGGGCAGCTTTTCTACGGGCCGCTGTCGGATCGCTTCGGCCGACGGCCGATGCTGCTCGCCGGGCTCGCCATCTACACGCTGTCGGGCCTTGCCTGCGCGTGGGCGCCGAGCATCGAGGTGTTGATCGCGGCCCGCCTCATTCAGGGGCTGGGCGGCTGTGTCGGCCCGATCCTCGGCCGCGCTATTGTGCGCGATCATTATAGCGGCGTGCACGCGGCGCAGATGCTTTCTTACGTCACGCTCGTCTTCGCGTTGGCGCCGATGGTGGCACCGCTGCTCGGCGGCGCGCTGCTCGACCTCTTCGGCTGGCGGTCGATCTTTCTCGCCTTCGGCGGGTTCGGGCTGTTGCTGCTGATCGTCACCTGGTTCGCCTTTGCCGAATCGCTTTCCGTTCCCGATGCCCGCGCGCTCGAGCTGACGCGGCTCATCGCCAAGGGCCGGCGCTTCTTCTCCAACCGGCATTGCGTCGGCTATATGCTGATCAACAGTTTCATCTTCGCCGGACTCTTCGCCTACATTTCCGGCTCGCCCTTCGTCTTCATCGGCATCTATGGCGTGCCCGCCGGCCGCTTCGGCTTCTATTTCGCCTTGAGTGCGCTCGGCATCGTGCTCGGCGCGCTGGTCAATGGCCGCCTGATACGCCGCCGCCCGCCCGAGCGTGTGTTGCGCGTCGGCTTGCGCCTGCTCGCCGCCGCCGGCGTCGTGATGCTCCTGGTGGCGGTTTCCGGTTGGGGCAGGCCGATCTGGTTCACGCTTGCCATGCTGGCCTATGTTTTCGCGCAAGGACTGTGCATGCCCAACGCCATTGCCGCGGCGATGGAGCCGCTGCCCGACATGGCCGGCATGGGTGCCTCTTTTCTCGGCGCGGTGCAGATGCTGGGCGGCAGCCTTGCCGGCTATGCCGTCAACGCGCTCTATGACGGCACGCCGCTGCCGATGGCGGCAATGATCGCCGCCATGGCGATGGCCGCGCTTCTGTCCTATTATCTCGCCGCGCCCGGAATTTCCCATGCCGGCGACCCCGCGACCCCATAGACCTGTTCTGACGAGGCGAACGGGGGATATGTTGCTGACCGATCGCCCATAATCGTCGGACGAGCCGGCGCGGCCGGCGTTACCTTCCAAAGCGACAGGAGACGGGACACCCATGCTAAAGCTCATCGATCCAGCGGCGCGCAGCCTCACGGCCGCTCTCATCGGCGCCGCGCTTCTGGCCGGATCGGCCGCCGCCGCCACGGCCGATCATTCGTCAGCGCCGCTGCTGTTGGCGCAAGCGACACCAGCACCCAGTGCCGCCCCGGCGCCCGAGCCCAGCGCGACGCCGGCCAAGAAGCGGCGCACGCCGACCGACCGGGTCGAGCTGCGCATCAAGGAGCTGCATTCGGAGCTGAAGATTACGCCGGAGCAGCAGCCGCAATTCGACGCCGTCGCCCAGGCGATGCGTGACGACGCCAAGGCGATGGAGGACGCGATCGCGCAGCGCCGCGAGGCCAAGTCGATGACGGCGGTTGACGATCTCAAGGCCTATCAGGCGATCGCCGACGCGCATTCCCAGGGTCTGCAGAAGCTGATCCCGGCCTTCCAGGCGCTCTACGATACGATGTCGCCGGAGCAGAAGAAGAATGCCGATGCTGTGTTCAGTCATACCCGCCATCCCGCCCACCACAAGAAGAGCTAGGCGCAATGATCGTCGCTTCGCCAACGAGTCCGTGTCCGGGAAGGAGGAGAGGAATGACTGACCGGCTGATCTGGGGCCTGCTCCTCGCCGGCTTGCTGGTCGCCGTCGCCGCGCCGGTGCGCGCCGATGACCACCGCGGGCCGCCACCGCCGCGTGCCCATTACGATCGCGACCGGCATCGTCCGTACTATGCCCCTCCGCCGGGCCCGATCTATGCGCCGCCGCCCGTGGTCTACGCCCCGCCGCCGGCGCCGGCGGGGATCAATCTGATCATCCCCTTCAATTTCCGTTAGGCGCCGCCGCGTCCTGGCAGGGCCTTTGCCTTGCCGGGACGCGGTGTGATAGGCAAGTGGGCGATGCCGACGTCCAGCCTGTTGCCGATGGTCGATGCCGCGTGCCGCGGCGGCGCGATCGCGCTGTTCGCGTTGCTGGCGGCGCTGATGCTGCGCCAATCGCAGCGCTCGCCGGCGGCCTTCTATGGTGGGCTGTCGCTGATCAGCGTCATTGCCTACCTGATCAACTCCTGGCCCGCGATCTTTCTGCGCCACCCGCCCTGGCTCGTCCCGATCATGCTCCTCGCGATGGGGACGCAGGCGCTGCTCTATCTTTTTGCCCGCGCCTGCTTCGACGATGATTTCAGGCGCTCCTGGCGCGATGCGCTGCCTTGGCTCGGCTTGGTCGGTCTCGGCTTCTGGTGCGCCTGCACCGGTGCGGCGGTCATCTGCCGCAGTTTCCAGGCGGCGCAGCTGCTTTTCATCGCCCTCATCATCCATCAGGCGCTGCGGGGCAGGGGGGCCGATCTCATCGAGGGACGCCGCCGGTTCCGCATGGTGCTGGTGATCGCCGCCGCGGCCTATTGCCTGTTCATCGTTCTCTTGGAGACGGCCGAGCAGAGCCCCATCTTCGCCGCGCCGGTGAGTACCGGCAACGCGGCGGGGCTGCTCGCCTTCAGCTTCGCGCTGGCGCTGGCTGACCTCGGCTTGTCCGGGCGGAGCGGGCTTGTGCCGATGCCGGCGCCGCGTCGCGCGGCGCCGGCCGATCCGCCGGAAAGCAACGCGCAGGAGGCGGCGCTGCTGGAGCGGCTGCGCCGCGTCATGGAAGCCGAGAAGGCCTATCGCGAGGAGGGGTTGGCGATCGCCGGGCTCGCCGCGCGGCTCGAGCTGCCGGAATACCGCCTGCGCCGGCTCATCAACCAGCGCCTCGGGCACCGCAATTTCAGCAGCTTCATCAATGGTTATCGCCTCGCCGATGCGCGCTCTGCCCTGGCTGACCCGGCGCAGGCCGAGGTGCCCATCGTCACCATCGCGCTCGATGCCGGGTTTCAGTCGCTGGGGCCGTTCAACCGCGCCTTCAAGGCCGCAACCGGCATGACCCCCACCGATTACCGCCGCCAACAGCTCGAACACGCCGAGAAGGCCGAGTCCGCCTCGCCGAGTTCCGAAATCGGCAAGCCGTTCCCTGCCTGATCCATTCGGGATCGACGCCCAGCCACACCATACAAGTATCGGGCTGCGGGTATTTTCCGGCGCCAATACACAATCCCCCCGGTTTTCCACCCCTGCTGTGAAGCGCGATGGTAGAGGGGTTTCGCGCCGGGTTTATGAACCTCATCCAGGGAGTGACGACCGTGAAATCCGTGATCATCGTGTCGGCGATTGGCTTCGGGCTGGCAATCGCCGGCTGCAGCAATACCGGCAATCCGCCGGCAGAGCCGACCCCCCAGACGTCCACCACCACGCCCGTTACCCCGAACGCCAATGGCTCGATACCGGTGACGCCGCGCAACGAGCCTGCCGGCGAGCCCCTGGTCTCGCCGAACGTCAACGTCCGCTGAAACAGGTCGCCGATCGGGCGGCAGGGATCAGCGCTGGCCGTTTTCCGAAATCGGCAAGCCTTTCCCTGCCTGATCGTCGATTCCGGCGAGAACTGACCCTTCTGGTCCGGCATGCTCCGGCTCTCGTTGCCGCCGGAGATGGTCATGAGTATTCACAGCTTCGTCACGATCCAAACCCTCGTCCCGCTCTTCTTCCTTCCCTTGGTCATCCTCGCCGCGGTGATCGAGGGGCTGGTCTTCGCGCTGCGCGGGCCGGGCTATGATTGGCGCGCCGCGCTTGCCTCGCTCAGCGACGCGCTCGGCCGCGAATACGTCGTTCACCGCTATATCGGGTACAGCATTGCCGTGCCGGTGATCGGCTGGGCCTGGGCGCATCGGGTCACGACCCTGCCGCTCGGTACGCCGGTGGCGGTCGCCGCCCTCTTTCTCGGCCAGGAATTCTGCTATTACTGGTTCCACCGCGCCTCGCACCGCATCCGTTGGTTCTGGGCGACGCATGCCATCCATCACTCGAGCAACGCGCTCAACCTGTCGGCCGCCTTCCGCTTCGGCTGGTTCGACCGCATCAGCGGCAGCGGCATTTTCTACGCGCCACTGGTCTGGCTCGGCTTCCCGCCCATCGCCGTCTTCGCCATGCTCACCTTGAACCTGCTCTACCAGTTCATCCTGCACGCGACCTGGATCCCGAAGCTGGGCTGGCTCGAATACGTGCTCAACACGCCCTCGCATCACCGCGTCCACCATGCCGCGAACCTCGCCTATCTCGACGCCAATTACGGCGGCGCGCTGATCATCTTCGATCGCTTGTTCGGCACCTTCACCGCCGAGCGCGCCGATCTGCCCTGCCGCTACGGGCTGGTGAAGCCGTTGCAGACCAACAACCCCGTGCTGTTCAATTTCTTCGAGTGGCGCGCGCTGCTGCGCGATCTGCGTCAGGCGCGGAGCTGGCGCGAGCGCGCCCTCTACCTCTTCGGCCCACCGGGCTGGCGGCCCGACGGCCAGGGCGCGACGACGGAAGATCTGCGCCGCGCCGTCGCGGCGGCGGAGTAGGCTTCCGCCCAAAGTTGCGGTTGCCCTGGCGCTGCGCGCCCCTATCTTTAGAATGTCTGGGGATATCCGCGGATTAGGCCGATGTCAGGCACCTCGGAAGTGCGGGACTCAATCCGGGCGGGGGAAACGCTCGAGCGATTGGGGGCGGAACTGAAGGACGCGGCGAAAGCCGCAGGGCCACCGCTACTTTTTGGTTTGCGCGTATGGGCCTCGGTGTCGCTCGCGCTTTATCTCGCCTTCTGGCTCCAGCTCGACGATGCTGTCTGGGCTGGCACCTCCGCGGCAATCGTCTGTCAGCCGCATCTCGGGGCGTCGCTGCGCAAGGGCTGGTACCGCCTGATCGGCACCTTGGTGGGCGCGGTGTTTATTGTCGTGCTGACCGCGCTCTTCCCGCAGGATCGCGCGCTGTTTCTCCTCGGGCTGGCACTCTGGGGCGCCGTCAGCGCTCTGTCCGCCACGCTGCTGCACAATTTCGCAGCCTACTCGGCGGCGCTGGCGGGCTATACGGCCGCGATCATTGCCAGCGACACGCTCGGCGCGACCGGCGGCCCCGATGGCCAAGTCTTCCTGCTGGCGGTCTACCGCGCCAGCGAGATCTCCCTCGGCATCGTCTGCGCCGGGATCATCCTCGCCGGAACCGATCTCGGTGACGCGCCGCGCCGGCTGGCCCAGCTTTTCGCCAAGCTGTCCGTCGACATCACGCGCGGGTTCGTCAGCAGCCTGGTGTCGGCTGGGGCGGGACAGGTGAATATGCAACCGGTCCGGCGCGAGTTCACGCGGCGGGTCATTGCCCTCGACCCGGTCATCGACGAGGCTCTCGGAGAGTCCTCCGACCTCCGCTACCACTCGCCCCTCCTGCAGATGGCGATGGATGGTTTGTTCGCCGCTTTGGCCGGCTGGCGCGCGGTGGCTATACACCTCGAGCGCTTGCCGGGCGACAAGGCTCGG
>JASHUO010000173.1 GCA_030039975.1 Alphaproteobacteria bacterium | reverse complement strand
CCAGGCATCCAGCTCTCGGAACAATTGCTCGTACGCCCAGATTTTGCCCTCTTGCGCGGCGACCATGAGAGAACGCCAGGTTTCGGAGCGTTTTTGCCAATCCTCGAGGAGCAATACTGTTGTCGCGGCTCGCCGCGTGCGAACCGTCGGGCCGTGAGCGGAGCGCCTCGGAGCCGCAATGGGGACGGCCGACGGCGGAGCCAGTGTTTGGGCATCGACAGTTTTATCGTGAGCGTTCATTCGAGCGGCTCCCCTCGATGCAATCGGGCACAGCAGTTTGACCGAGGGATCAGGGCAGGTTTCGAGATGGGCTGAAGCTCTCGCGCGATTGGCTTCAGTTCAGACGTTTCGTTCTCAAGCGTCATCTCGGGCCGCCCATCTGCGACGGCCCCGTTAAGCTATCGCGGTGTCGGCGCGACCGGAAATGCCGGTTGGCTAAAGATTCAATAGTTTGCCGCTATGGTCTCGGCCCGCTCCCGCCGGGCGGGCCGGGCCGGCGAGGCGCATGGTCGCGTGGTTTGGTTTTGAGAACGATGGCTAGGACAAGCGCTCCGGTCGTTCGCCACGAGGGCTACGCCATCCGCAGCGGAGCTAGTTCGCAGACCGCAGCGCGGCCAGCATGTCATCGATCGCCATACGCATGCGGTAGTCCGGGTCGACAAAGCGCGCGCGGATGATCCCATCGGTGCCGACGACGAAGGTGGCGGGAATTGGCAGCATCCAATTGTCGTTTCCTTGTGACACCGATGGACCCCATCCCGAACCGATCATCATCTGCTTCACCTTGTCCCCAACCCAAATCGCGAGTCCGATGGACATCGCGTAGCCGTTGTCCATGTCCGTAAGCACCGGAAACGGTGCCTTCGCGTCGGATTTCAGCCAGACCGCGAACCGTTGGCGGTCGGGGACAATCGCCGCGATGTGGCGGTGCTCAGCCGCAATCTCCTCCTCGGCGCGAGCCAGAGCGCCGATATTGATACGACAGTAGGGGCACCAGTGCCCCCGATGAAAAGCTATTGCGACCGGTCCCTGCCCGAGCAAATCGCCAAGCCGGACGAGCCGTCCCTGCTCGTCCGGCAGCAGGAACGGGGGCATCGGCTCGCCCACCTGAGGGGCCGTCGCTCCGGCATCGATCTCCGCGAGACGGCCGACGAGCGCATCGACGGTTGCGGCGAAATCGGGGCGTAGGCGGCGTACCTCGTTTGTAAAGGCTTGCAGGCGGTCCGCCAACGGAGCTTCCAGCTCGCGGCAGCGAAGGAAAGCCTCTTCCAGCGCATGGCTGACCGCGCGTTCCGTCATCGATGAACTCGCTCTGGCTCCGCCGCAGAAGCGAAGTCCCAATCAGCGGCACGCAACATATTGAGCAGCGCCGCGCAAGCGGCTGCACGCGGTCGGCCGGCGACGGTGTACGCCAAGACCCTGCGCACGAGATTGAGCGACTTCAGCGGAATCCGCTGCAGCCCGTTCGTTTCCATTGCGCCGACGGGGATGATCGCGACTCCAAGATTCGCCCTGAGCAGTGCCAGCAAGTCTTCTTGCGTTGCAACCTGATGGACGGCCATGTCGCCAATGCCATTCGCCTCCAGATGGGCTTCAAGCTCTTCGACCATCTCACATCCGGTGTGGATCAGGAGGGTCTCGGAAGCGAGTTCCTTGAACTCGGCGCTGTTCTGCTGCGCCAGCCGGTGGTTCCGGCTAACGACGAGATCGAACCGCTCCTCGAACAGGGGAAAGGAATCGAAGCGCGACCAGGCTTCCGCGAGTGGGCCGGCAATCGCCAACTCCGCTGCGCCCGATTTCAGGTATTCGGCGACCTCGCGCACCGAGCCGCGCAGCAATTTCAACTGCAGACCCGGGAAGGCGCGCGAGAGCTCCCGGAGTTTTGGCGTGAAAGGCTTAAGCGCGACGGTTTGAGAGATCGCCAGGGAGAGTGGCGCGGCTACGCCCTTTCTAATGGATGCGGCCACCATCTTGGCCGTCAGGGCGGTTTCATAACACTGGCGCAGCATCGGCAGCATGCGCTGCCCAAGCTCCGTCAGGTGCGACAGGGCACGTTCACGCCGGATCAACTCGCCACCGAGCTCGATTTCGAGCGCCTTGAGGGCGCGCGTCAGCGACGGTTGCGCGACGTTGCAGCGCTCCGCCGCCTTGGTCAGGTTCAGCGTCTCGCTGACTGCCAAGAAGTACCGGATTTGGTGCATTTCCAAGGGGCTGGCCTCGTTCGGCGCGCGGATCAACGAGGGTTGGTTCGCTTTGCCCGCAGGATCGCCTGTCGCAAGTTCGCCTCCTTCGCAAGAGAGCCTCGATGGCCGTAGCTGGCCCGTCCAGTCCTCGCCCCCCGGACCAGCCCGCCGCTGGAAAAAATTCTCGGCGGAGACGTAACCAAACCCCGACCAGGCGCGAAATCTAATCCGTTGGATCAAGCCGGACCGGACCGCGCCGGTAGATTACGCCGAAGCGCTCTGAGGCGTCTCGATAAATTGTCGGCGTTCCGCGCCCGTCTCGCCGCCGGCCAATGGCGGCCACCAATGCCCGCAGCAAGTCCGAGGGATTGATCAGGGGTGGTGATGAACGGTCGCGTCTTACGTCGTGAGGTGAGCCCGATACAGCAACGGGGCGCCGAGTTCTTCGCGCTGATCGCCGATGTCATCGGGTTTCTCGGCCGCACGGCATGGCCGGTGCTCGATATCGTGATCCGCCTTTGGATCGGCAAACAGGCGATCATGTCCAGCGTGTTCTTGACGCATGAATGGAACACGGCCGTGACGCTCGCCGCCAACGAGTATCCGATCCACGGCCTGGACCCCCGAACCGAAGCGCTACTCGGCATCGTCCTCCTGCTCGTCGGGGGTACGAGCCTCGTGCTGGGCTTGGGCACGCGATTGGGAGCGCTGGCGATCGTTGGCGTGACCGTCGCGACGCAAGTCTACTACGTCCCGCTCGACGTCACGCTGTTCCGCCTCGCTCTGGCTCTGGGCTATGTGCTGCGCGGACCGGGTCCAATCTCGTTCGACCATTTTTTGATCCAAGGATTGTCGCGCAGCCCGCTTCCTTTCGCCGCGTCCGTCACCTCCTTTCTGAGCCGGACGCGCGCATTGTTCACTGCCGGCTATCAGTCGGCACTCCGCATCTGGCTGGCTTTGGCGCTCCTGCTGACCAGCAATGCGATCTTCGCGGCGCTCGGCCCGGCACTGTCGCTGTGGCTACCGCTGCGCACGGCGGCCGTGCTCTTCGCCGGAGCCGGGTCGTTGCTCGCGGTCGCGCTTGGCGTCGGATTTGCCACGCGGGTCGCTGCCGCTATTGCCCTGAGCGTGACCGGCTACCACGAAATGATGACGGCTGCCGATTTCTCGATGTTCTGGACGCTCAGCCTGCTGTTGTTGATCGTCGCGGGGCCGGGCGCTCTGTCGCTCGACGGCGCCATGGTGACAATGCTGAAACGCCGCTTTCCCCAACTCGACGGCAAGCCGGCCTTCAGCCTCACCGGATTGCCCCGCGTCGTGATCATTGGCGCGGGGTTTGGGGGAATAGCCTGTAGCAGAGCGCTCCGTCACACGCCCGTGCAGGTGACGTTGATCGATCGACATAACTATCACCTGTTCCAGCCGCTCCTCTATCAGGTCGCGACGGCGGCGCTCTCGCCGGGGGACATCGCCGTGCCGATCCGGTCGATGTTTCGCGACCAGTTCAATGTGCAGGTCGTCCTCGGCACGGTCAGCGACATCGACGCTTCGCAGCGTCAGGTCATCGTCGAGGAGCTGAAGATCCCCTACGACTATCTGGTCATCGCGACCGGAGCGACCCACAGCTATTTCGGAAAGCCAGAATGGTCGCGCTATGCGCCGGGTCTGAAACGCGTCGAGGACGCGACCGGCATCCGGCGCCGGGTTCTCGAAGCCTTCGAACGCGCGGAGATCGCCCCGTCCGAGACGGAGCGCCAGCATTTGCTGAACTTCGTCATCGTCGGCGCCGGCCCGACCGGTGTCGAGCTCGCCGGAGCCATCGCCGAACTCGCCCGCTTCGGCATGGGAAGGGATTTCCGCACGATCGATCCCGCCCTTGCCAACATTCTTCTGGTGCAGGCGGCGCCGCGCATTCTGCCGACCTTTCCCGAGAAGCTTGCCAAACACGCGCAGCAATCGCTCGAACGATTGGGCGTCAAGGTCCTCGTCGGAAGCCGGGTCGAGAGCATCGACGACGACGGCGTCATCGTCAACGGCGAGAGGATTTATTCGAAATCGGTGCTATGGGCCGCCGGCGTCGCCGCCTCGCCGGCGGCAAAATGGCTGAAAGCCGAAGCCGACGCGGCCGGCCGCGTCAAGGTCGATCGCCACCTTGCGGTTCCGAACCTGCCAAACGTGTTCGTCATCGGTGACGCGGCGGGCTCGGACGCCTGGCATGGTCAACCGGTCCCGGGTCTGGCACCGGCGGCCAAGCAAGGCGGGAGCCATATCGCCAAGCTGATCACGGCGCGCGTTCTCGGGCGACCTGATCCCGGTCGCTTCATCTACCGCCACTACGGCAGCCTGGCGACGATCGGGCGGAAATCGGCGGTTGCCGATTTCGGCTGGATCAGGCTCGCCGGCGCTCCGGCGTGGTGGCTCTGGGGCCTGCTCCACGTGGCGTTCCTGGTCGGCGGCCGAAACCGCTTGTCCGTGCTCATCAACTGGGTGTGGAGCTACGTCACGTTCAGGGCGAATACGCGTCTCATCACCGACGTGGCTGGTGACAGATGATGTCGTCGTGTCCTGCCGATGTGCTGAACCGATTGCAGGCACGGCGCCGTCAGCTGCTGCCGAGAGCTTTCGCTTCAGACGCGCAGCTCCTCCTCGTTTTCGATCTTCGCGGTATCGAGTTCCATGTTGATGCCCG
>JASHUO010000172.1 GCA_030039975.1 Alphaproteobacteria bacterium | reverse complement strand
ACCTGCATCGGCAGGTCGCGGTCATTGCCGTTCTTGAACAGGAATTCGACGCGGTGCGGGCCCTGCACCTGGCATTTGTCGACATTGGCGAATTCGATGCGAAACACCGGCGCGCCTTTGCTGATCAGCGTGTCGTAGGTCCAGCACACATCCCCGGCGGTGATCGGGCTGCCGTCCTGGAAGCGGGCCTTGGGATTGAGGTTGAAGGTGATCGAGCTGCGATCCGGCGGCAGCTCCACGCTCTCGGCGATGAGGCCATAAGCGGCGTTGGGTTCGTCCAAAGCGCCCGCCATCAGGCTGTCGTACATCGCACCGACGCCGACCATGGAATCGGCAAAGCGAATATAAGAAACGCCGCGCAGGATGAAGGGGTTGAGATTGTCGAAGGTGCCGAGATCGCCAAACCGCACGCTGCCGCCCTTGGGCGCATCGGGGTTGACGTAGTCGAAATGGGTGAAGTTGGGGGGGTATTTGAGCGGATCGCCGAACAGTGACATGCCGTGGCTGGGCGCGGCGGGATCGGCCGCAGCCGCCGGCAGGGCAAAGATCAAGGCGATGAGAGCGGCGAGCACGACGCGCATGAGGCGTTCCTTCGAATCTCGTTGCGTGACACTTTAGTGGAAAGCGCCGGCCGCGACAGCGCGATTGCGAGGCTCGGCCGTTCAACCGGCGGCGAGCAGCGCCCGCGTTGGCGCGGCGAGGGCAGGATCGCCGCAGGCGATGACGCGGCCATCGGCGGCGAGATCGAGCGCGCGCCCCTGCCAGTCGGTGATCGTGCCGCCCGCGCCGGCGATCACCGGCGCCAGCGCGCAATAATCGTAAGGCTTGAGCTGCGCTTCGACGACGAGGTCGATGAAGCCGTTCGCGAGCTGCGCATAGGCGTAGCAATCGCCACCGGCGCGGACCAGCTTCACCGCCGCGCGGAGCCGCGCGAATCCCGCCGCGTCGGCGCCCTGGAACATGAGCTCGGGCGCGGTCGAGAACAGCGTCGCCCGGTCGAGCGAGGTGCAGGCGCGCGTGCGCACCGGGGCGCCGTTGAGCGTGGTCGCGCGCCCCTCGGCGCCGAGCCAGCGCTCACGCAGGATCGGCTGGTCGATGATGCCGAGCACCGGCCGGCCGCGGCGGGTCAAGGCGATGAGCGTGCCGAACAGCGGGATGCCGCTGATGAAGGATTTGGTGCCGTCGATGGGATCGAGCACCCAGACATGCTCGGCCTCGGCGCGCGTGCTGCCATGCTCCTCGCCGATGATGCCATGCTCGGGGAAGCGCTGCTCAATGAGCGCGCGCATCGCTGCTTCCGCCGCGCGATCGGCGATGGTGACGGGGGTCAGGTCGCTCTTTTCGTCGACCGCGATCGGTTGATGGAAATAGGGGCGGATGATCGCGCCCGCCGCGTCTGCCAGCGCCTCGGCGAGGGCGATATGGGCGGCGCTGACCTCTTCCGTCATGCCGCCCGCCCGCGCTACTTGCCGAGAGGCTGCGGGTTGTCGCTTAGCGTATTGAGATAGGCGACGACATCGGCGCGGTCCTGCGCCTTGGGCAGGCCGACGAAGGTCATCTTGGTCCCGTCCGCGAAGCTCTGCGGTTTCCAGAGCCACTTATTGAGGTTGTCGACCGTCCATTTCTCGCCCTTGTGCTTGGACAGCGCTTCCGAGAACTCATAGCCGTTGCGGCCCTCGGCGATAGGCTGGCCGACAACCTCGTAGAGGTTGGGTCCGATGCGGTTGGGTCCGCCTTTGTTGAAGGTATGGCAAACCTGGCACGGCTTCGTCTTGGCCTCACCCTCCTTGGGGTCGGCCTTGGCGAGCAGCGGCGCGATCGGCTCCGGTCCCGCTGCGGCAGGCGCGGCGGCCTGCGTCTCAGCCGGCTGCGCCGCGCCGGCGACGACATAGGCGGGCTTTGCCGGAATGGTCGGCTTGACCAGGTTGCCGGCGATGATGCCCGAGACCATGGCCAGGATCATCGAGGCGAGGACCGCACCGATGACTTTGTTCCAATCGAAAGACGACATTCCCCCTATCCCTCGGGCAAGCGGTTCCAGCGGCGGAGAAAAACGGAATTTCGCTGACAACTCAAACGAAATGTGATTGAAGCGGCGGGGCAATTGAAGCGGCCGGACAATAGCTTGCCCGATGCGCCACCTACCCCGGTTTTCGTGCGGCATAACGCCGCAACGAAGCGTTGGGTCGGGCCGAGAAAAGGAGATCTTTGAGCGTTCCCTTGCCGAGCTTTCGACCGATCGTGGTGATCCCGGCGCGCATGACCGCGCGGCGGCTTCCGGGCAAGCCGCTCGCCGATATCGCGGGACAGCCGATGATCGTGCATGTGCTGCGCCGCGCCGAGGCGGCGGCGATCGGTCCGGTGCTGGTCGCTTGCGCCGAAGCCGAGATCAAGGCGGCGGTCGAGCGCGCCGGCGGCAGGGCGGTGCTGACCCGGCCCGACCACGCCTCAGGCTCCGACCGGATTTTCGAGGCGCTGGTGCAGATCGACCCCGACCGTCGCCACGATGTCGTCGTCAACCTCCAGGGCGATTTTCCCATGGTCGACCCCGCGGCGATCCGCGCGGTGCTGTCGCCGCTCGCCGATCCCGAGGTCGATATCGCCACGCTCGCCTGCCGCATTCGCGACGCGGCCGAGCGCGACAATTCCAATGCGGTGAAGGCCGCTGCCGGCTTTGCCGCCGGACAGCGCATCGCCCGCGCGCTTTATTTCAGTCGGCTGCCGGTGCCTTATGGCGAGGGCGATCATTACCACCATATCGGCATCTATGCCTATCGCCGCGCCGCGCTCGAGCGCTTCGTCGCGCTGCCGGCCGCGGTGCTGGAGCAGCGCGAGAGCCTCGAGCAGCTGCGCGCGCTGCAGGCGGGCATGCGCATCGACCTGGCGCTCGTTGACAGCTTTCCCTTCGGCGTCGATACTCCGGCCGAGCTTGCCCGCGCGCGTGAGTTGCTCGCGCCGGCGGGCTTCCCGCCCAGCCCAGGATGACCTCACGCCAGAACCCGGCCTCGCTGATTGCCTTTCAAGGCGCGCGGGGCGCTTATTCCGATCTCGCCTGCCGCGAAGTGTTCCCGCGCCTCACGACGCTGCCTTGCGTCGATTTCGAGGCGGCGATCGCGGCGGTGCGGCGCGGCCGCGCGCGCTACGGCATGCTGCCGATCGAGAACTCGGTGGCGGGGCGCGTCGCCGACATCCATCACCTGATGCCGGATTCGGGACTGCATATCATCGGCGAGCACTTCCAGCGCGTGAACCATCACCTGCTGGCGCCGAAGGGCGCGACGCTCAAAGGGCTGAAAGTGGTGCGCAGCCATGTCCACGCGCTGTCGCAATGCCGCCGCCTCATCCGCGCGCTCGGGCTCAAAGCGGTCGTCGCCGCCGATACGGCCGGCGCTGCGGCCGAGGTCGCCGAGCGCGGCGATCCCAGCGAAGCCGCGATCGCCTCGGCGCTCGCCGGCAAGATCTATGGCCTAGTTTCACTGAAGGCGAATATCGAGGATGCCGAGCACAACACCACGCGCTTTCTCGTCATGTCGCGCACGCCGAAGCTGGCGAAGCCCGGCAGCGGCCTGATCGTCACCACCTTCGTCTTTCGCGTGCGCAACGTGCCGGCGGCGCTCTACAAGGCCTTGGGCGGCTTTGCCACCAACGGCGTCAACATGACCAAGCTGGAGAGCTACATGCTGGGCGGCCGCTTCACCGCCACCCAGTTCTACGCCGATGTCGAAGCGCATCCGGACGACCGGCCGCTGAAGCTTGCGCTCGAGGAGCTGCGCTTCTTCTCGCGCGAGGTGCGCATCCTCGGGGTTTATCCCGGCCATCCCTTCCGCCGCAGCGCGACGCAGGGCGATGCCGATTGATCTGCGGTTGCCGCTCGCCCGCAAGGGTTGAGGCATTTCGGCCGATATCTCGCAAGCTATAAATCGGGAGTCAGTCTTTCCCTACACTACCTTGACGGGATTTCCCCCCGTGCCCCATTGTGGACTGGTCCAAGAGCCGCGGATAGCGGCCGGGCATCGGCGGGAGGTTGAAGTCGCACATGCGGAAGCCCTGGGGGATTCTGGTCCTGGTCGCGCTCATCGCCGCCGGCATGGCGGGCGCCTCCTATTGGTGGCGGGTGGGGCGCTTCATCGAATCGACCGACGACGCCTTCGTTCAGGCCGATATCTCCGCCATCAGCCCCAAGGTCGAGGGCTATGTGCGCGAGGTGCGGGTTATCGATAATCAGCCGGTGAAGGCCGGCGATGTCCTGGTGGTGATCGACGACCGCGATTTCGCCGCGCGGGCCGACCAGGCGCGCGGTAGCCGCGATGCCGCGCACGCCGCGCTCGCCATGCTCGAAACCCGCCGCAACTGGCAAAAGGCGGTGATCGAGCAGGCGGCTGCCGCGGTGGCGAGCGCCGAGGCGGAGCTGCACCGCGCTCAGCTCGAGCTGACCCGCCAGCGCAATCTCAGCAAGGTCGATGTGGCGAGCCGGCAGAAATTCGAATCCGCCGAGGCCGATGCCGAGAAGGCCGAAGCCGGCATGAATCGCGCCCGCGCTGCGCTCGCCGCCGAGCGCGATCAGCTCGCCGTGCTCGATGCCGAGCGGGTGCAGGATCAGGCGAAGGTGAAGCAGGCCGAAGCGGCGTTGCAGCTGGCGAAAAACGATCTCGACGACACCGTGATCCGCGCGCCGATCGACGGCGTCGTCGGCAATAAGGGCGTCGAGATCGGCCAGCTGGTCAAGCCCGGCACCTTGCTGCTGGCGCTGGTGCCGCTGCCGAACGTCTATGTCGTCGCCAACTTCAAGGAGACTCAGCTCGTCGGCATCCGGCCGGGGCAGCCGGTCAGCGTCACGGTTGATGCTCTGCCGGGCAAGACGCTGCGCGGTTATGTCGAGAGCTTCGCGCCGGCGAGCGGCGCCCTCTTCAGCCTGCTGCCGCCGGAGA
>JASHUO010000171.1 GCA_030039975.1 Alphaproteobacteria bacterium | reverse complement strand
CGTGGGCGCCGCTGCCGGAGCGTTTCCGCGAGATGGGCAGCCTCGCCTTCTCCAAGCTGCTGCTCGAAGAGGCGAACGTCGCGGTATCGCCGGGGGTAGGGTTCGGCGAGCATGGCGAAGGCTTCGTGCGCATCGCGCTCGTCGAGAACCGCCAGCGACTGCGCCAGGCGACGCGGAACATCAAACAGTTCCTGAGCGGCCGCGTTCAGGCGGGCAAGCTGCGCGACCGCGCTGTCGCAGCACCGGCGGCGGAATAGGCGAAGGGCTTGACCCGACTCGCAAGGCTGGGCGAATCTTGCCGACGCGCCGCGCGGGCGACGCCGCGCGCTTTGACACAGGTACAAGGGGGATGATGGCCGGCCGAGCCGACAGCTCCGATCTCGCTGCCGCCCGGCCATCGCTGCTTGCCAGGATTGTTGCCCGCCTGCGGGGGGAGGCGGGCGAGGCGGTGGCCGCGCCGGTGGCCGAGATCGATATCGACGCCGCCGCGGCGGAACCGCCGGTACCGCCGCTCGATCCCTTGACCATACGGCAATGGCTCTGGGGACCCGGCTTCCACCTGCCGGGCAATGCCGAATATGTGCTGAGGCTGGTGAAGCCCTTCGCCGCCAACCCGGCGATGAGCATGCTCGACGTCGCCGCCGGCATGGGGGGGGCGGCGCGCGCCATCTCGGAGGCGTTCGGTACCTATATCACCGGCCTCGAACGCGATCCGGATCTGGCGCGGCGCGGCATGGAGATGTCGATCGCCGCCGGCATGCAGCGCCACGCGCCGGTCAGCGCCATCGATCCCGAGACCTTCGAGCTCAGGACCGGCGCCTTCGACTGCATCCTGGCGCGCGGCGCGACCTATACGGTCCAGGACAAAGAGCGCTTCATGCGCGTCCTCATTCTGGGCTTGAAGCAGCGCGGGCAGCTGCTGATGACCGACTACGTCCTGGACCCGGCGCGTGCCGAGCGGCCGGAGCTCGCCCTCTGGACGGCGCTGCAGCCCTATCCGCCCAGCCCGTGGACGCTGCAGCAATACACCGACTGCTTCAAGAGCCTGGGCTTCGATGTCCGCATCACCGAGGACATCACCCATGATCTGAAGCTGCAGATCGTGCTCGGCTGGGACCATCTGGTCCAGACCGTCGACATCAAGGCGCTGCCGCGGCCGCACAAGCTGCAGATCGTCAACGAGGCGGAGCGCTGGGTGAAAACCATCATGGCGCTCGATGCCGGGGTGGTGAAGGCCTACCGCTTCTATGCGCTGGCCGGCTCCGCCCGCCCGCCGCTCTCGTCGATCCGCAAGGCGCGCTAGCGCCGGCGGGAGCGCGAATCCCCAAGGATTCCGGGGCGCTGCCAGGGTTGACTTCGCCGGTGCGGCTCCCTATGTTCCGCGCTTTCCCAATCACCGGCCGGCCGCGCCTCAGGGGCAACCGATGAAGATCGCCAATTCGCTGAAGTCGCTGAAAAAGCGCGACAAGAACTGCCGCATCGTGCGCCGCAAGGGCCGCGTCTACGTCATCAACAAGACCAATCCGCGCTTCAAGGCCCGCCAGGGCTGAGCGCGCCGAGCTCTCGTCTGCCGACGAGACCGCGCCCTTCGGGGCGCGGTTTTTTCTTGGCCGCCCCCGTCCGGTTGCCTAAATAGGCCCAATACCTTCCCCCGCCGGGAGAGGAAGGGTTGCGAGGAGGCGCCCCATGCGCATGCCGACACCCGATGCCGCGGTGATCGCCCGCCGCGCCGAGATCGCCGCCGCGCTCAGCGAGATCGTGCCGGGCGAGGGGGTCATTCTCGCCGAAGAGGAGCGCCGCGCCTACGAGACCGACGGGCTCACCGCCTATCGCCAGGTGCCGCTGCTCGCGGTGCTGCCCTCGACCACCGATCAGGTCTCGCGCATCCTCGCCTATTGCCATGAGCACGGCGTCAAAGTGGTGCCGCGCGGCGCCGGCACCTCGCTCTCGGGCGGCGCCCTGCCCTTGGCCGACGGAATCATCCTCGGCCTCGGCAAGTTCAACCGCGTGCTTGAGATCGATTTCGCCAATCGCTGCGCCGTGGTCCAGCCCGGCGTCACCAATCTCGGCATCTCGCTCGCCGTGCAGCATGCCGGCTTCTTCTACGCGCCCGATCCGTCGAGCCAGATCGCCTGCACCATCGGCGGCAACATCGCCGAGAATTCCGGCGGCGTGCATTGCCTCAAATACGGGCTGACGACCAACAATGTGCTGGGCCTGGAGATGGTGCTGATGAACGGCGAGGTCGTGCGGCTCGGCGGCAAGCATCTCGATGCCGAGGGTTACGATCTGCTGGGTGTGATGACGGGATCGGAAGGGCTGCTCGGCGTCGTCACCGAGGTGACGGTGCGCATCCTGCGCAAGCCGACCACGGCGCGGGCGCTGCTCATGGGCTTTCCCAGCAACGAGAGCGCCGGCCGTTGCGTCGCCGAGATCATCGCTGCCGGCATCATCCCCGGCGGCATGGAGATGATGGACAAGCCCGCGATCCACGCCGCCGAGGATTTCGTCCATGTCGGCTACCCCCTCGATGTCGAGGCGCTGCTCATCGTCGAGCTCGACGGCCCGCCGGCGGAGGTCGATCACCTCATCGGCGAGGTCGAGAGGATCGCGCGGGCGAATGGCGCAGTGTCGCTGCGCATCTCCAGCAGCGAGGAGGAGCGTCTTGCCTTCTGGGCCGGGCGCAAGGCGGCTTTCCCCGCGGTCGGCCGCATCTCGCCCGACTATTACTGCGTCGACGGGACCATCCCGAGGAAGCGCCTTCCCGAGGTGCTGGCGCATATGCGCGCGCTGTCGCAGAAGCACGGGCTGCGCGTCGCCAATGTCTTCCATGCCGGCGACGGCAACCTCCATCCGCTCATCCTCTATGACGCCAACAACCCCGGCGAGCTCGAGCGCGCCGAAGCGTTCGGCGCCGACATCCTGCGCTTTTGCGTCGCGGTCGGCGGCGTCCTTACCGGCGAGCACGGGGTCGGCGTCGAGAAGCGCGATCTGATGCCGGCGATGTTCGACGAGGTCGATCTGAACCAGCAGCAGCGCCTCAAATGTGCCTTCGATCCCGACGGGCTGCTCAATCCCGGCAAGGTCTTCCCGCAGCTGCACCGCTGCGCCGAGCTCGGCCGCATGCACATCCATCGCGGCCAAACCGCCTTCCCCGACCTGCCGCGCTTTTGACGCATGACCCGCTTTCGGCCCAAGGACGAGCGCGAGCTGGCCGAGATCGTCGCCGCGGCGGTGGCGCAGGAGGAGCCGCTGGAGCTGGTGGCGGGCGGCAGCAAGCGCGGCCTCGGCCGGCCGCCGCAATTGCCGCACACCCTCGATCTCTCCGGCTTTGCCGGCATCAGCACCTATGAGCCCGAGGAGCTGGTGCTGACGGCCGGCGCGGCGACGCCGATGAGCGAGGTCGAAGCGGCGCTGGCGGCGCGCGGCCAGATGCTCGCCTTCGAGCCGCCGGATTGGCGCGGCTTGCTGGGTGCGAGCGCGGCCGGGACGCTGGGCGGCGCCGTGCTGTGCAATCTGTCGGGGCCGCGGCGCATCAAAGCCGGCGCGGCGCGCGATCATCTTCTCGGCTTTCGCGGCGTCTCCGGCCGCGGCGAAGCGTTCAAAGCGGGCGGCAAGGTGGTGAAGAATGTCACCGGCTACGATCTCGCCAAGCTCGTCGCCGGCTCCTACGGCACCTTGGTGGCGGTGACGGAAGTGAGTTTGAAAGTGCTGCCGCGCGCCGCGGCGGAACGCAGCGTCCTGCTGCGCCGCCTCGACGACACGGCGGCGCAGCGTGCCATGACGGCGGGCTTGTCGAGCCCGCATGAGGTGAGCGGCGCGGCGCATCTGCCGAACGGCGAGAGCGGCCGCGACGCGGGTTTGACCTTGCTGCGGCTCGAAGGGCCGGGTCCTTCGGTCGAAGCGCGCGCTGCCGCGCTCCGCACCGAGCTCGCGCCCTTCGGCGCCGCCGAGGAAGCGCGCGGCGAGGAATCGGCGCGGCTCTGGCGCGCGGTGCGCGACGTTGCGCCTTTGGCCGGTGATGCCGCCCGCGCGGTCTGGCGCGTCTCGGTGCCGCCGAGCGCCGGCCCGGCGCTCGCCGCCGCGGTGGCGCAACGGCTCGAGGCACGCTGGTTCTTCGATTGGGGCGGCGGGCTGGTCTGGCTCTCGATTCCCGCTTCCGGCGATGGCGGCGCCGCAGTGATCCGCGGCGCGCTTGCCGCGATCGGCGGGCATGCCACCTTGATCCGCGCCAGCGATGCGCTGCGCGCGGCGGTGCCGGTGTTCGAGCCGCAGCCGCCGGCGCTCGCCGCGCTCACCCGCCGCGTCAAGGAGAGCTTCGACCCCAAGCGCATCCTCAATCGCGGCCGGCTCTACGCCGATGTCTGAGCGGGATCGCTGCTGATGCAGACCCATTTCTCCCTCGCCCAGCTCGCCGATCCCGATCTGCACGAGGCCGACAAGATCCTGCGCGCCTGCGTCCATTGCGGTTTCTGCACCGCGACCTGCCCGACCTATGTGCTGCTCGGTGACGAGCTCGACGGGCCGCGCGGGCGCATCTATCTGATCAAGGAGATGCTGGAGCACGACCGGCCGGCGTCGGCGCAGGTGGCAAAGCATATCGACCGCTGTCTCTCCTGCCTTTCCTGCATGACGACGTGCCCGTCGGGCGTCCATTACATGCATCTCGTCGATCAGGCGCGGGCGCGGATCGAGACGACCTATCGCCGGCCGCTCGCCGAGCGCGCGCTGCGCAGCTTTCTCGCACTGGTGCTGCCGCGCCCGGCGCTGTTCCGCCTGACGCTCATCGGCGCGCGCCTTGCTCGCCCAATCGCAACGCTGCTGCCGGGACGGCTCGGGCAGTTGGCGGCGATGGCGCCGCAGCGCTTGCCGGGACCCGCGGCGACCGAGCGGCCGCAGGTTTTCGCGGCCGACGGCACGCGGCGCAAGCGCGTGGCGCTGCTCGCGGGCTGCGCGCAGCAGGTGGTGGCGCCGGAGATCAACGAGGCGACGGTGCGGCTGCTCACGCGCCATGGCTGCGACGTCGTGGTGGCGCCGGGCGCCGGCTGCTGCGGCGGGCTCGTCCACCACATGGGACGCGACGCGCTGCCTTTCGCCAAGGCCAATATCGACGCCTGGACCCGGCTTTTGGACAAGGGCGGGCTCGATGCGGTCGTCATCAACACTTCGGGCTGCGGCGTCACCGTCAAGGATTACGGCTACATGCTGCGCGAGGATCGGGATTACGCCGAGAAAGCGGCGCGCATCTCGGCGCTTGCCAAGGATGTGTCCGAGCTCATGAGCGAGCTCGGCCTTGCGCCGAGCGTCCCCGGCATCGGCGGCCGAGTCGCCTATCACGCTGCATGCTCGTTGCAGCATGGTCAAAAGCTGCGCGATCCGCCGCAGCGCCTGTTGGCACAGGCGGGCTTCACCGTGCTCGAGGTGCCAGAGGCGCATCTCTGCTGCGGCTCGGCCGGCACCTACAACATGCTGCAGCCGGAGATCGCCCGCCGCTTGCAAGAGCGCAAGGTGCGCAACATCGAAAGCACCGGCGC
>JASHUO010000170.1 GCA_030039975.1 Alphaproteobacteria bacterium | reverse complement strand
CGTCATGGATATTTCCGACCGGGTCGCCGTGTTCGCGCGCGGCCGCAAGATCGCCGAGGGGACGCCGCGCGAGGTGCAAGGCGACCCGGCGGTCATCAGCGCCTATCTCGGCACGCGCCAGGCTCGGGCGGAGGCGGCGGAATGAGTGCGCCGGCGCCCATCGGGACCACGCTGCCGCGCCTGCTGCGCGGCAATGCCGAGCGTGCGCCGCAGCGCACGGCGATGCGGGAAAAGAATCGCGGCATCTGGCAGCCCTATAGCTGGCGCCGCTACTGGGAGGAGACACGCGATTTTGCGCTGGGCCTCGCCGCCGCCGGCTTCGCGCGCGGTGACAAGCTTTCGGTCATCGGCGAAAACCGGCCGCGCCTTTATTGGGCGCAGCTCGCCGCGCAATGCCTCGGCGGCATCGCGGTGCCGGTCTATCAGGACGCGATCGCCAGTGAGCTCGCCTATGTCCTCGACCATGCCGAGACCTCCGTGGTCGTCGCAGAGGATCAGGAGCAGGTCGACAAGGTCCTCTCCCTGAAAGCGCGGCTGCCTCATTTGCGACTCATCGTCTACGACGATCCACGCGGCCTTCACGATAGTTCATCGCCGCTCGTTCGCTCGTTCGAGGCGGTGCAGGCAGCGGGCCGCGATTTCGGCAAGACCCATCCGCTCTATGTCGAAGCCGAGATCGACAAGGCGGCACCCGACGACGTGACGCTCTTCTCCTACACCTCGGGGACCACCTCGGCGCCCAAGGGCACGATGCTGTCGCATGCCAATCTGCTCTTTTCAGCGTCGTCGATGCTTGCGGCAGAGGATGTGCGCCCGACCGACGAGTGGCTCGCCTATCTACCCATGGCGTGGATCGGCAATTCGCTGTTCTCGATCGCTTTGCATCTGCTCGTTGGCTTCACCTGCAACTATCCGGAACGGCCCGAAAGCTTGCAGCGCGACGCGCGCGAGCTGGGTCCGACGGCGGCGCTCGCGCCGCCGCGCTACTGGGAGAATTTGCTCACCGCCATCACCGTGCGCGCGGCCGACGCCTCGCGCATGAAGCGCCTCTGCTTCGATTTCTTCCGGCGGCTGGCCGAGCGCGGGGAGAGGTTGAAGGCGTCTGGTGGGACGCTACCGCCGTGGCTGCGCGCCGGGCTTCGTCTCGGCGAGTTTCTGGTCTACCGGCCGGTGCGCGACCAGCTCGGGCTCAGCCGCGCGCGCTGGGCCTATACCGGCGGCGCCGCGCTGGGCGCCGACACTTTCCGCTTCTTCCGCGGCTTCGGCGTCAATCTGAAGCAGATCTATGGCGCAACCGAACTGGCCGGGCTCTGCGCTTTGCAGCCGGACCATGCGGCCCACCCCGATACGGTCGGGCCGGTGCTTCCCGGCTGCGAGGTGATGACGACGCCGGAGGGCGAGGTGCTGATCCGCTGCGCGGGCGTGTTCAAAGGCTACTACAAGCAGCCCGAGGCGACGCGCGATGCGATCACCGCCGAAGGATGGCTCAAAACGGGCGATGCCGGCTTCGTCGATCAGCACGGCCACCTCGTCATCATCGATCGCGCCAAGGACGTCGGCAAGCTTGCCGACGGCACCGTGCTCGCCCCGCAATTCCTCGAGAACAAGCTCAAATTCAGCCCCTATATCGGCGAGGCTGTGGTCTTCGGCGATCGCCGCCCCTTCGTCGCCGCCATGATCGCGATCGATCCGGCGACGGTCGGCAATTGGGCGGAGCGGCGCCAGATCCCTTACACCTCGTTCCAGGATCTGAGCGCGCGGCCGGAAGTGCACGACCTGATCCGCGGCGAGATCGAGCGCTGCAACGCCGTTCTGCCGCCGGCGACGCGCATCCGCCGTTTCGTCGTGCTCAACAAGGAATTCGACGCCGACGACGACGAGATCACGCGCACCCGCAAAATCCGCCGCCGCTTCGTCGGCGAGAAATACGCCGCGGTGATCGAGGGGCTTTATGGCGGGCGCGGCGAGGTCGCGCTCAGCGCCGCGATTACCTACGAGGATGGCCGCAAGGCGACGCTTCAATCGACGCTGGCGATCGTCGCCGTGGAGCCGCCGGCCGAAGCGCAAACGGAGCCGGCCTATGCTTGATCTGCCCTGGCGCTTCATCGCCATTCTGCTCGCCAATGGGCTCCTGGTCGGCTCGATGTACGCGCTCGTCGCGCTTGGTTTCGTGCTGATCTACAAGGCGACGGACGCGATCAACTTCGCCCAGGGCGAGTTTGTGATGTTTGCCGGCTTTCTCGCTGCCGGCGCTACCCATCTCGCCGGCTTTCCCTGGTGGATCAGCGCGCTGCTGGCGGTCCTCGGCATGGTCGTCTTCGCCTTCGGCTTGGAGCGCGTCGTGTTGAGACCGCTGCTGGGTCGGCCGATCATCGCCGTGATCATGGCGACGCTGGGCCTCGGCTTCGTGCTCCGCGGCGTCGCGACGCTCGCTTTTGGCGGCGGGACACAGACCATTCCCTTGCCGGTCGGCGATGAGCCGGTGCTTCTCGGTCCGTTGATCCTGCCGCCCATCCAACTCGTCGGTGCTGGCGTGAGCCTGGCGTTCCTGTGCGGGTTCGGCTGGTTCTTCCTGAAGAGCCGCATTGGCGTGGCGATGCGGGCGGTCGCGGACAGCCAGCAAGTGGCGATGGCGATGGGGATCAATGTGCGGCGCTATTTTGCGCTGGCCTGGGCCTTGGCCGGGGTCGTTTCGGCGCTTGGTGGCGTGCTCTGGGGAGCGATGCTCGGCGTCGACAATCAATTGGCGCTGGTCGGTCTCAAGGTATTCCCCGTGATGATCCTGGGTGGGCTCGACTCGATCCTCGGCGCCGTGGTCGGCGGGTTGATCGTCGGCGTCGTCGAAAGTCTCTCCGCCGGCTTTCTCGATCCGCTGGTCGGCGGCGGTACCAAGGATTTCATACCCTATCTGCTGATGATCGCCGTCTTGATGGTGCGGCCCGAGGGGATTTTCGGCCGGCGACGGATAGAGCGGGTCTGAACATGCCGGCGGCAGCGCCGGCGAGAGGCTGAAAACGATGTTCCACAGTGAGACCGGCGTCTTCAAGACGAGCTACGCGGCCGATATGGCGCTCTTGCCGTTGCCGGTGGCGCGCTGGGCGGTGTTGGGGATTGCGCTCTTTTTCCTCTTCGTCGTCCCGCTGGTGTTCAGCGCCTATCTGCTGACCTTGGTCAATCTGGTCTTGATCGCCGTCGTCGGCGCCATCGGCCTCGATATTCTGACCGGCTATACCGGGCAGATCTCGATCGGCCATGGCGGCTTCATGTCGGTCGGCGCCTATACCGCGGCGAATCTGATCGTGCGCCTGGGGGTGCCCTTCTGGCTCGCCATCCCGGCCGGCGGCTTGATGGCCGCGCTGATCGGCATCATCGTCGGCATCCCGTCCTTGCGCATCAAGGGGATCTACCTGGCGATTGCGACCCTCGCCTCGCAATTCATCATCGCCTGGACGATCAACCATGTGACATGGATCTCGGGCGGGATCGAGGCTTCGATCCAGGTGCCGCCGCCTTCGGTCTTCGGCTGGAAGCTGCAAACCCCAGAGCAGCTCTATTTCTTCCTGTTGTTCTTCGCCGTGCTGGCGATCGTCGCCACGTTGAACCTGATGCGCAGCCGCATCGGCCGCGCCTTCATCGCCATCCGCGACCAGGACATCGCGGCCGAGATCATCGGCATCAATATCTTCCGCTACAAGCTCTATGCCTTCGCGATCTCGTCCTTCTACGCCGGCGTCACCGGAGTTCTCTACACCTATTATCTCGGCATCGCCAATTACGAGCAGTTCGGGATCGACGTCTCGATAAACTATCTCGCGATGATCATCATCGGCGGTCTCGGTTCCGTGCTCGGCGCCGTCTTCGGCGCCGCCTTCATCACCATTCTGCCGGAGGCGACCCGCCTTTTCCTGACGCATTTCGGCGGCGTGCTGTTCTCGCAGGACACGATTCGCACGCTGGTCCCCAATCTGACGCTGATCCTTTTCGGCGGATTGATCATCTTCTTCCTGATCGTCGAACCGGAGGGCCTCAATCGGCTGTGGCGCAACATTCGCAACTACTTCCGACTATGGCCTTTTTCCTACTGAAGACAGTACACAAGGGAGGAAACGACATGACACCGAGATTGACAAGCTTCTTCGCCCTTTCACTGGGAGGTGCGATGGCGATCGCCTTTGCCGGGCTCGCCCAGGCCGAGGACAAGACGATCCTGATCGGCATGCAGTGCGACCGCACGGGCCCGACGCAGGTGGTGGGCACCATGCTCTGCCCGGGCACGCATGACTACATCGATCTCATCAACTCCCAAGGCGGGGTCGATGGCTGGAAGATCGACGCCAGCGAGGTCGACACGGCCTATCAGGTGCCGCCTGCGGTCGAAGAATACGAGCATGCCAAGCAGCAAGGCGCCGTCGGCATCATGATCTACGGCACGCCACAGACCGAAGCGCTCAATCAGCGGCTCGAGCAGGACAAGATGCCGGGCACCTCGCCCGGCTTCGGCATCGCCGCTTCGGGCGACGGGCAGTACTACCCCTATCTCTTCCCGATTGCCGCGAATTACTGGTCGCAAGGAGCCGCGGCCGTCAAGTTCGCCAAGGACCAGCTGGGCGGCAGCCTCAAGGGCAAGAAGATCGCCTATATCTTCTACGACAACCCGGCCGGCCACGAGCCCATGCCGGTCATCGAGGAGCTTTCCAAGGTCGAAGGCTTTCAGCTCCAGACCTTCGCCGTCCCGCCGCCGGGGGTCGATGTCAGCTCCCAGGTGCTGGCGATCGCGCAGGAATACCGCCCGGACTTCGTGATTGACCACACCTTCGGCAAGTCGCCGGCCTTGATTATCAAAGGCCTGAAGCAGAACGGCTATCCCCTGACGCATGTGGTCGCCTTGGTGTGGGCCTCCGGCGAGGCGGACATCATGGGCGCCGGCGGCTGGAGCGTCGCGCAGGGCTACAACACCATGCAGTTCGCAGGCGCGGGCGAGGACTACCCGGTGATCAAGGAAATTCAGGCGATGTACAAGAAGGAGGGGAAGGAGCCGCCGGCCGCGATGAAGTCCACGGTCTACTATAATCGCGGCGTGCAGCAAGGGGCGCTTTGGGTGGCGGCGATCAAGAACGCCCTCACGCTCACCCACGGCCAAAAGCCGACGCCGACCGACGTGAAGAAGGGCTTCGAGATGATCCACGACTTCACGCTCGGCGGTCTCAACGCGCCGCTCACGATTACGGCGGACGATCACGAAGGCGGCGGCTGGGTCAAGATCTTCCGGGTCAAGGACGAAGGCTTCGTTCCTGAGACGCAGTGGTTCCGCGCCTATCGCGACTTGATCGTGGACCGAGAGCATAAGACGGCGCAGCAAATGGCCAAGGCGAACTAGCTGCGATCAACGGTAATCTACCCACCTCGCCCACCCGCTGCTCGGGTGGGTTAGGTGGGGCGTTGATGATGAAAGCGACATGCTGGCGCTGAACAACATCGAAGTCGTCTATGACAACGCCATTCTGGTGCTGCGCGGCGTTTCGCTCGCGGCCAAGGCGGGGCAAATCACCGCTTTGCTCGGCGCCAACGGCGCCGGCAAGACGACGACGCTGAAAGCGATTTCCGGTCTCCTTCATTCCGAGCGCGGCGAGGTGACGAAAGGCAGCGTCGAGTTTGCGGGCGAGCGGCTCGACCGCCTCCCGCCCCACCAGGTCGTCGAACGCGGCATCGTCCAGGTCTTCGAGGGACGCCGGGTCTTCGCGAATCTCACCGTCGCGGAGAATCTGACCGCAGGCGCTCATACCCGCCGGGACCGCGGCACGGTGAAGGATAGCATCGACCGGATCTTTGAGATGTTTCCGGCTTTGGCGGAGCGCCACAACCAAGCGGCCGGTTATCTCTCGGGCGGCGAACAGCAAATGCTGGTCATCGGCCGGGCGCTGATGTCCAACCCCAAGATGGTGTTGCTCGACGAGCCGTCGCTCGGCCTTGCGCCCCAGCTCATCGAGGAGATCTTTGCGGTCATTCGCCGGCTGAAGGAGGAGCGGCATCTGACCGTGCTGCTGGTCGAGCAGAACGCGACCTTGGCGCTCACCATCGCCGATCACGGCTACGTCATGGAAAACGGCCGCATCGTCCTCGAAGGCCCGGCGGCGGCGCTGCAACAGAACTCCGACATCAAGGAATTCTATCTCGGTCTCAACGAAGCTGGCGCGCGCAAGTCCTACCGCGAGGTCAAGCATTATCGGCGCCGCAAGCGCTGGTTAGGCTAGGTTGTCGAAGTCGGATTCAGCTCCTCGTCTACGCCTTGCCCACCATACTTCCAACGCTCTAGGCTCGCCGAGGGATCGGGGAGGCCCGTCATGTCGGACAACGATGTCACCGTCGCCTGTGCGCAGTTCACCGCGATTGATGGCGAGAAAGAAGGAACCATACGCAAAGCCCTGACCTTGGTGGGCCAGGCAGGTGAGCGCGGCGCGCGGCTCGTGGTGTTGCCGGAAGTGTGGACCGGTCTCGGCTACAGCACCAAGAACGCTTATCGCGAGATCGCCGAGCCGATCCCTGGGCCGACCACCGAACGCTTGGCGGAGCTGGCGCGCCGCTATCGCCTCTACATCACCGGTTCGATGTACGAAGATGCCGGCAGCGGCATCTACTACAATACCTGCACGCTGCTCGGGCCGGATGGCCGGATCGTCGGCGCTTACCGCAAGACGCATCTCTTCGACGCGCCCGATCGCGAAGATATCAAAGGCGGCATCCGCGAGAGCGACAAGGTGAAGGCCGGCGATGCCTTGCCGGTGTTTGAGACGGAACTCGGTCCGATCGGTCTCTCGGTCTGCTCGGATCTGCGCTTTCCCGAGGTTTATCGCGAGCTGGCGCTGAAAGGGGCGCGGCTCATTGTCTGCGCCTCCGCGTTTTTGAGCCCGCGCTACGATCATTGGGAATTCTTCCTGCGCGCCCGCGCCGCCGAGAATCAGGTATGGGTGGTGGCTTCGGGTCAGTACGGCACGGAACCCAGATCGGGGATCGCGTTCGTCGGCCGCAGCATGGTCGTCGATCCCTGGGGCGTCATCACCGCCACCGCCTCGGACGACGAGACCTGCCTCTGCGCCGGCATCAATCCGGGCTTCGTCGACGAGATCCGTCGGCGCTACCCACTTCTGTCTCAGCGCCGACCCGAGCTCTATGGGAGTCTGACAGAATTGGCGACCCAGCCAAGGCAGCGGGTGGCGTAAGAGAACGCGCTGCCGCCGCGCTTGCGCGGCCTCGATGGTCGATCGCAAGCGTCATGACGTTTTCTTGACGCTCCCTTAAATCTTTGATTAACAACAACTTGCTATCGCTGCGGCCGCTGCGCTTCCGGGAGTCCCTCTCGACAATGCCGTCTCTCGTGCCGAAGGCTGTGCGCTGGCCTCGCCTCAGCTTGCGTTGGCGGCTTGTGCTACTCGTCGTGCTAGCATTGCTCCCTGCACTGCTGTTTTTTGTGCAGCATGTGCAGGAAGAGCGTGCGGAGCTCATCGCCGCTGCCGAGGCGCGCGCACTGCGCCTCGCCCGCGCCTGGGCGCAGAATCATGACGCGCTGGTGCGCGAAGCGCAGCTCGTGCTCGAAGCCGCCGAGCGGGATCCCACCTTGGTGCACGCCGCGCCCGCCGGCTGCGCCGCGAGCCTCACGCGGCTGGTCGCCGACACCCGTTGGTCGTCGGCGGTCGAGATCGTCGATCGCAACGGCATCGTTCTCTGCGCCAGCCAATCGGGCGGCAAGCCGCTGCTGCCGCCGACCGCCTTTCTCGACGACCTCTTTGCCGATCGCGGTCCCGAGGTCAGCGAGTTCGTGCTCGATGCTGGCGGCCGCTCGGTCGCCTTCGCCGGACGTCTGCTGCCCGTCGCGCCGTCGCGCGCCGTCATCGCCCTCATCGATCTCGCGGAAATCCAGCGCCGCACGGCGATCGAAGCGGCGGGCGCGCAATACAACATCATGGTGATCGGCCGCACGGGCCTCATTCTGGCGCGCGATCCCGAAGCGCCCGGTTTCGTCGGCACGCCGATCGGCAGCGCTCATCCGCTGATGCCGGATCTGATGGTGAAGACCGAGGGCACCGCTTTCGGTCGGGGCCGCGACGGCGTCGATC
>JASHUO010000169.1 GCA_030039975.1 Alphaproteobacteria bacterium | reverse complement strand
ACGTCCATCGCATGCATATCGGCAGCACCGATCTCGGCAAATGGGACAGCGCGCTACTCACCTTCGTCCTGATGGTCGACACGCTCTGCCGCGAGAAAAGCATCGGCATCGACACCTCGGCGCTTCCCCCGGGGCTGCGCAAGCTGCTCGACCTGGCGACGGCAACCCCGGCCCGGACGCAGCAGAAAAAGCCGCCGCCACCGTTCCTGGCGCGGGTCGGCACAAGCGCCCTGCAAGAGGGACGCAACCTATTGCGCTCGGTGTCCTTCCTCGGCGAAAGCCTCATCGCCTTCGGCCAGCTTTTGCGCGGACGCGCGCGCTATCGGCCGGCCGATCTCTGGCTCACCATCCAGGAATGCGGCGCCCAGGCCTTGCCGATCGTCTCGGTCATCTCGCTGCTCGTCGGCATGATTTTCGCTTTCGTCGGCGCCATCCAGCTGAAGCAGTTCGGCGCCGACATCTATGTCGCCAACCTCGTGGCCGTGGCGATGGCGCGCGAGATGGCAGCGGTGATGACCGGGATCGTCCTCGCCGGGCGCACCGGCGCCGCCTTTGCCGCCCAGATCGGCGCGATGCAGGGCAATGAGGAGATCGACGCGCTGTCGACGCTCGGGGTTTCCCCCATCGAGTTCCTGGTCCTGCCGAGGATGCTGGCGCTGATCATCATGACGCCGCTGCTGTGCGTCTACGCCAACGCCTTGGGCATCTTCGGCGGCTTCGTCGTCGGGGCCAGCACGCTCAATGTCACGCCGATCGCCTACCTCGTGCAGACGCAATCGGCGGTTACCCTCGGCGATTTCGCCGTCGGCATCATCAAAGGCTCGGTCTTCGGTGCGCTCATCGCGGTGACCGGCTGCCTGCGCGGCATCGAAGCCGGACGCAGCGCGGCCGCGGTCGGCGCGGCGGCGACCTCGGCCGTCGTCTCGGGGATCCTCGCCATCATCATCACCGATGCGCTGTTCGCCATCCTGCTCAACATCCTTGGGCTCTGAGGGCAAGCCCGTGAATGCCCACGACATCGCCATCACCGTCGAGGGGCTCACCATGGCGTTCGACGGCCGCGTCATCCAGCACGATGTGAGCTTTACCGTCGGGCGCGGCGAGGTCTTCGTGATCATGGGCGGCAGCGGCTGCGGCAAGAGCACGCTGCTCAGATCGATGATCGGCCTGGTTCGCCCAGCTGCGGGCGAAGTGCTCTATGACGGTCAGCCCTTCTGGGCATCCGAGGACGAGCAGCGCTCGGCGACGCAGCGGCGGCTCGGCATCCTGTTTCAGAGCAGCGCCCTCTGGAGCTCGCTGACGCTCAGCGAGAATGTCGGCCTGCCGCTCAGCCAATACACGACGCTGAATCCGAGCGAGATCGCCGAGGTCGTGTCGCTGAAGCTGTCGCTGGTCGGACTCAAGGGGTTCGAGGATTTCTATCCTTCCGAGATCAGCGGCGGCATGAAAAAGCGCGCCGGCCTCGCCCGCGCCATCGCGCTCGATCCGGACATCCTGTTCTTCGACGAGCCTTCGGCCGGTCTCGACCCCTTGAGCTCGAAACGGCTCGACGATCTCATCCTCGAGCTGCGCGACGATCTCGGCGCGACCGTCATCATCGTCACGCATGAGCTGCCGAGCATCTTCGCCATCGCCGATAATTCGGTGTTCCTCGACGCCGAGACGCGTACCGCCATCGCGCACGGAAATCCGCATCAGCTGTTGCACGAGTGCGAGAGCGAGAAGGTGCGCGAATTCCTCCGCCGCGGCGAGCCTGAATAGAGTACTGCCGACACCAGCGAAGGAGAGCCGTTGTGAGCAGAAAGGCAAATCCCACCGCCATCGGCATCTTCGTTCTCGGCGCGATCGCGCTGCTCGTGATCGGACTCGCGGTTTTCGGCAGCGGGAAATTCTTCACGCGGCAGACGCGGGTCGTCGCCTTCTTCCACGGCAATATCCAGGGTCTCAATGTCGGCTCGGCGGTCACGCTGCGCGGCGTTGAGGTCGGGAAGGTGACGGCTATTCAGCTGCACTACAACGTCGACAACGCGCAGCTCCTCATTCCGGTCTATATGGAACTCGCCCCGAACCGCCTCCAGCTCAGCGAACCGCTTTCTGCGGCCGAGCAAGCAACGCACGAGCCGCTGAAGGCCGCGATCGCCAAAGGCCTGCATGCGCGCCTCGCGTCACAGAGCCTGGTCACCGGCCAACTTCTCGTCGAGCTCAATTTCGATCCTAGTGAGCCGCGCACCTTGACCGGCGCCGACCCCTCGACCATCGAGATCCCGACCGCCCAGTCGGATATCGAGAAGCTGAAGGGCGCGCTGTCGCGGCTGCCGCTCGACGAGATCGCGGCGTCGGGGTTGAAGCTGATGCAGGACAGCGACCGTCTCGTGAACTCGCCAGACCTGGCAAAGATGCTGGACTCCCTCGTCCAAGCGAGCGACAACCTGGATCAGCTGATTACCGCCGTGCACGGCGATCTTCCGAAGCTCATCTCCGATCTGCGCGAGGCTTCCGACGCCGGCCATGACACGCTGGTCTCGGCCCAGGACGCGATGAAAGAGCTCCGCACCACGCTGACCACAGCGCGGCAGCAGCTGCTGGCAACCGACATGCCGGGCACGACGAAAGCCGCGATTGCCACGCTGCAACAGGCGCAAAAGACGCTGGCCGCCGCCAACAGCCTGATCGCCACGAATTCGCCGCAGCGCTACGACATCGATCAGGCGCTGCGCAATCTCTCCGCCGCCAGCCGCTCGCTTCGGGTTTTTGCCGATGATCTCGAGCGCCGCCCGAACGCGGTCATCGTCGGGAAATAGGCGGATGCAAGGAGGTCGCAGGTCATGATTCATTCTCCCCGTCGCATCGCGCTCGTCGCCCTGCCGCCGCTCCTCGCCCTCCTGGCTGCGGGGTGCCAGTCACCGCCGTCGCGGCTCTACCTCTTGAGCTCGATACCGGCGACACCGCAACCCCAGGCGGCCGCCGCTGCTTCCGGCTCGTCGCGTCCCGCCCCCGCCGGGGCGCATGCGAATGGCCCCGTCATCGGCGTTTCCGTTACCATTCCGGAATATCTCGATCGTACCGACATCATCGAGAGAACGAGCGCCAACGAGCTGAAGCCGGTTTATGACGCGCAATGGGGCGAGAACCTGGCCGTGACCGCCTCGCGGACGGTCAGCGACAATCTCGC
>JASHUO010000168.1 GCA_030039975.1 Alphaproteobacteria bacterium | reverse complement strand
CGCTGGTGCCGGCGGATCGAGCCCCGGCGCCAGCGGTGGAGAAGGCATCGACGACCTCAACGCAGGCGCCGGGGGCGGCGGAGGTGGTGCGCATGGGTCGGTGGTCACCAGCACGACCAGCAATTCGGGCACGGTGACCGGCGGCAATGGCGGCGCCGGCGGCTATGAAGCGAGCCTTGACGACGGCGCTGGCGGCGGCGGAGCCGGAGGCTACGGCGTCGTCGTCAATGGCAGCGGGCTCACCTACACCAATGCCGGCGCGATCGCGGGCGGTGCCGGTGGCGCTGGCGGATCTTCGTTTGAGGACGAGTACGGCGCTGGCGGCGGCGGCGATGGCGGCCATGGCATCTTTTTTACCGGCCCCGGCACGCTGGTTAATTCCGGCGTCATCGCGGGCGGCAATGGCGGCGCCGGCGGAGTAGGTTTTTTTGCCAGCACCCAGGGACCGAACGGCAGCAATGGCGCCGGCGGCGCGGGCGTCGTCGGCGCCGGCTTGACGATCGTCAACAGCGGTGTCATCGCGGGCGGGCTAGCCGGCGACGGGGTGACGCGCGCCAACGCCATCACCTTCACCGGCGGCGTCAACAGCTTGACCCTCGAAGCCGGCTCGAGCATCACCGGCAACGTCGTCGCGTTCAGCAGCGCCGACACGCTGGCGCTCGGCGGCAGTGCGAATTCGAGCTTCGACGTTTCCCAGATCGGCGCCGCCGCCCAGTATCAGGGCTTCGGCGTGTTCGCGAAGACCGGCACCAGTACCTGGACCCTGACCGGCACGACGGCCGCAATGACGCCATGGACGATCAGCGCCGGAACGCTCAATGTCGGCGCCGATGGCGCCCTTGGCGCCGCCTCGGGCGGGCTCACCTTCAATGGCGGCACGCTGCAATGGGGCGCCGCCTTCAACCTGTCGAGCAGCCGCGCGATCACGCTCGGCGGTAGTGGCGGCACCTTCGACACCAACGGCTTCAACACGACGATCGTGCAGGGGATCGCCGGCACCGGCGGCCTCACCAAAATCGGCAGCGGCACGGTGATCCTTGACGGGGTCAACAGCTACACCGGCGGCACGACCGTCGCCGGCGGGACGCTCGAAGTGGGCGATATCAACACGCCGGGCGCGAGCATCGCGGGAGACGCCGCCGTCGATAGCGGCGCGACCTTGGCCGGCCACGGCACCATCGCCGGCAATGTCACCAACACTTCCGGCGGTATCGTCGCGCCGGGCGGCACCATTGGCACGTTGACCGTGGGCGGCAATTACACGCAAGGAAGCACGAGCGCTTTGCAGATCGAGGTGTCGCCCTCCGGAGCGAGCCGGCTCAATGTCTCAGGCAATGCGAGCCTCGCCGGCACGCTCGCGCTCGTCTATGACCCCGGCGTCTATACGACGAAGAGCTACACCATCCTCAGCGCCGGCAGCGTCAACGGCAGTTTTTCGACGGTGACGGGAACGCCGCCTCAGGGCGTCAGCCAGGCGCTGGACTACTCGCCGACGGAAGTCGATCTCGCACTTTCCGGCGGCGGCATCCTGGAGGTGGCGCCGACCAACGACACGGTGTTCACCGCGCTGCGGACCGCGGCGGTGCTCGACGCACAGGCGGCGAACGATGCGCTGTTGAGTCACCTCGTCGGCGTGCATCTCGGCGCCGGCGGTGTCAGCCTCGGCGCCGGCCTCGCCGCAACCGCGCCGAGCCAGGTGGCGTTCAACGGCGCTGCTGCCGGGCTCAACGGCGCGATGCCCGACCTGCCCCGCACCGTGGCCGAGAAAGGCGGATGGTTCCAGGCGCTTGGCGCGTTTTCGACGCTCGAGGGCAGCGGCGGCGCGCCCGGCTTCAGCACCAATGGCGGCGGCTTCCTCGCCGGCTTCGATCGCACCATCAACGCGCATCTTCTCGCGGGCGTCGCCGCGGGCTACAGCCATACCGACCTGTCGGAGACGAGCGGCTCCAGCGGCAGTCTCGACACGCCGCGCCTTGCACTCTACGGCAGCTCGACCTGGGGCCGCTTCGCACTCGACGGCACGGTCGGCTACGCCCACGATTTCATCGATGCGACGCGCCCGATTCCGGCCGCCGGCGAAACCGCTTCCTCGAGCCATGGCGGCGATGAAGCGACTGGTGCGCTTCAGGCGAGCGCACGGTTTGACGCGGGCGACATCACCTTCGCACCGCTCGCCGGGCTCGACTACGTGCACCTTGTCGAGGGTGGATTCAGCGAGAGCGGTTCACCGGGTTTCGACCTGACAACGGCCGCGGCCAACGCGGATTCGCTTCGGCCTTTTCTCGGCGCCGCCGCCGCCACCACGCTCATGACGCGGAGCGGCTTCGTCGTTTTGCCGCAGCTGCAGGTCACCTACAGCCACGAACTCCTTTATTCGACGCCAAACAGCGTGGTCGAAGTAGGCGGCGGCACCTTTACCGTGAGCGGGGTGATGCCTTCGCGCGATCAGCTGACGCTGTCCGGCAGCCTCTCGATGCTGCTCGACACGCGTCTGGCCTTCTATGCCGGCTATCAAGCCGTGGCGTCGACCGGGAACTACTCCACGCAGACCGTCTCCGGCGGGTTCATCTTCCGATTCTGAGAATTGAGCGAACTGGCGAAAAGCGGACACGGCGTCGCGACGTTTTGCGCGCGTCGCTGACGCTGCCGAAGCGGCCTCGGGTCAACTTTCCCTGAGGCTCCGATCCAGGCGAGCGCGCACGAGATCGATGTCTTTCTGCAAGGCGTAGAGCAGGTGCGCGTAGGAAGTCGGCACCCGCAGATGCGTCGCGCGGTACTCCAATCGCGTGAGGTCCGACAGCTCGGCGGAAGCGCTGCTCGCCCCGTCCTCCTCGAGCGCCAGTTCAAGCAGCTTGAGTTCGCCATAGAGCATGTAGACGCGCCGCCGCATCCACCAGGCGTTCGCGGCCGGCAGTATGCGCACCAAAGGATATCCCACGGCCGCAATGGGTAAGAGAACGATCGCCAATTGCTTGATCAGCACCGCCAACCAGAGCGGCAAGTTGCGCTGCAGCAGAGGAGGGCCGGATCTATAGAATTGGCGCGCATCGTCGCTCAGCGGCAGATCGGTTTCATCGGCAGTCGGAAACTCTCCCGCTTTTTGAAAAACCGCGGCATGCGCGTGGATCCGGGTCGCCGCTTCCAGCAGCAGATATTGGATCGGCGAGGGCAGGTCGCGACGAACGACGAGATTGGTCTTGACCGCGACCATCTCCACGTTTGCCGCCGGCCGGCCATGCGCCAGGTCGGCGAAGCCGGCCGGCAGAACCTCCCTGGAGAGGTAGGGGAGGCGCGCGACGTAAGCGTCGGCTTGGCGCAACGAGAGGAGTTGGATGCCGGGGGATGCGAGCAGCCGCTGCACCGCCGGAGCGTTCAACGAGTCGACAAGCATGACCACCTGGATGTCGCCCGAAATAAGCTGCTTGGCGGCTTCTGCGGGCGTCAACGCCAACAACGCAGTGTTATGGTCGTCGATGCCGTTCAGCGCTAGCAAGGCAAGCGCATGAGCGTGCATGCCGCTGCCTTGCGGTCCGATCGCGACGCGCATCCCGCGGAGTTGAGTCAGTCGGTTTAGCGGCTCTTGCGCTGGACGGTAAAAGATCCACAGCGGCTCGACGGATACGGTTCCCAGGGAAACGAGATCGGGAAATTGCTGCGGGCGCGCGAGGCCGCCTTGGACGAAGGCGATGCTCGTGCCGGCATCCCGATCGTGCAACAGCGACAGGTTCTCGATCGAACCGTGGGTGTGCCGCACGGTCAGCGTCACACCGTGCTGGGCAAAGACTTGTCGATAGCGTTCGCCGAATTCGGCATAGCCGCCGCCTTCCGAGCCGGTTGCCATGACGATCACGCGAGGAACCGCCGGATAGAGCAGCGCTAGGGCCCCGGCTCCGAACGCCAGCAGGATAATGACGGCGGCACTGATGAAGCGGTAGGGCGACGGACGCCTGCCGGTGGAAGCCATCCTGCGTCGCCAGGTGATCAACGATGCGCCTGCCCGATGTGCAACGGTTCATCCCATCAGGGTCCTATGGAACTCTCCATCAGGTGACGCTCGCAACCCTGCGTCTATTTTCCCTTAGAACCTCAGAACATACCCCTACCTGCCCTACGTGTTCGCCGCGCTGAGGATATCCGGTGCTCGCCCGATATCGCGTCGCGTCGGGGGCTGCTACGAGAGCATTGATGATGGGGCGAGTCCCCCCTCCATATCCTCGCGCCATCGTTGTCTCAAAACTCGCTGGTGTCGTTCGGCAAGGACGACACCAGCGCTTTGTGGCCGCGCGCCGCCCTCACCGGCGCGCATCTTCGACGCGCCGCACTCGCCGTTTGCGATTGCCGGGAACAGGAAGCGGCATGCTGGTGTTGCCCCAGCACCCTTCCTCCGCGAATGAGGAGGGGCGCATCGCAAGGTCCGCGTCGAGGAGGGGGCTCCAATGGAAGACGGCGACCTGGTTCTGGCGATCATTGTCGTAATCGGGATTATCGTCGCCGGCGGCATCGTCGTGGTCGACGATTGGCGAAGCCGATCCAAGGCGACGCATAGGCGAAAGGTCACGGCTGGCCCAGGGACCTGACGTCGCGGCCATTCCGGGATCTTGCCAATCGCCGCGCGGAGCTCGCAGAGCGGATGTGGTAGCGGTTCGCTGACCCGTCATGCCCCGCTTCTCGCCGCCATCTTGCTGGCGCTTGCGGGTTGCGCGAGCGCGCAGCCGCCGGGCTGTGGTGCGGCGGGTGGCGCTGCCGAATCCGCGGCTTGCCGACAGAACGAACTGCTCAATGAGATCTATGCGCCGGGCAGCCGCTTGCCGGGCTGGTGACCCGCGCTCACCCGCTTCATTGAAGCCGGCCTGGGGCCTGTCGCCTTTAAGCCAAAGAAACCCCGGGTCGAGGCGATCGCCTATGGATTCACCATGGAGCGCCGGCAGCACCATTAAAGATAGACCAGAGAGGCAATGAAGCAGTGAGAAGGCGAAGGGGTATTGGCGCGCGAAGCCCACCAGTGCTTCTCCTCACTGCCTCACCATCTCTGTAGTGAAAGCTTTCCTGCCGCGCACGTAGCGACAATGCTATGGCTGGCCCGGTGGGGTGCGACAATGCCGCTTGGCCGAGGTGCCCGCGGGCGCTATGCCGCCCCACCAACGCGCGGCAGGGAGGAGACTGACGACATGAGTGAATCGAGGGAGAAGCCGTCGCCTCGGGCGAAGGCCATTGCCGCCGGTCTGGTGCGAACCGGCCGCGCCGCCAAGTCTCGGGCGGCTGCCGGGTTCATCCGCGCCGATGGCGGCGATGCGACCTATTGGATCAGCGATGATGGGGCGCGCGTGCTGCGCGGCGATGTGATCGACACCGCCGACGAGCTGCAGCGCGGGTTCATCGAGGCGATGGCGCGGGCAGGAGCTGATCCGGCGGGCAGGTGAGCTGCCGCCCGACCGCTGCGGACACCAGCGGCCCGTCTCGGCGGGCGCTTTACCCCAGGACCTCATGCCCCCGCCTGGACCGGTCCCGGCGAATACGGTGCCGAGCCCGCATGGAAGCCGCAGCCGGCGACAGCGAGCGTGATGGCGATGCCGACGAAAATTGCCGCGGTGAGTCTCACCTTTGGCTCGAGATCGCGACCGGCGGCGGTGTATCTGGTGCGCGCGGGTTATGCAGCGGCGCGGCCGATATCCGCACCACAGTGCTTGCATCGCGTCGCAGCGGGGTTGAGGTCGTCGGAGAGGCACGCCGGACAGGTCTTGGTCGGGGGCGGGTCGCCGAACACAGTCTTGCCAAGTCGCGCCATGACGACCTTGTAGGGCAAGACGATCAGGAAGTAGACGACCGCCATGAAGATGATGAAGTAGATGATGGCCGAGATGAATCCGCCGAGGTTGAGGAATGTACCGGTGCCGCCGCCGCTGACGAGCTGCCAGCCAAGCCCGGGGCCGCTGACGCCACCCTGAGCCGCGGCGATGAGTGGATTGATGATGTCGTCGGTGAAGGCCTTGACGAGGTTGCTGAAAGCTAGGGCTACGACCAACCCGACAGCCACCACGATGACATCGCCGCGCATCAAGAAATTTCTGAAGCCCTTGAGCATTGCCATCCTCCCGACGCCAGGAGCCCAAGTTTCATCGTGCCATCCGCGGATGTCGCGGCAACGCCCCCCGCCGACCATAGCCCGCTGCCGCAGAGAGCGCGTGCGCCGCGGACCGAGCGGTCCAACGCTCGGCGCCCTGCGAGAGAGCCGGCAACTGCTGATCGCCGCCGCGGCATCGTGAAAACACCGCCACACGGCAAAAGGTGCCATTGCAAGTCAACTTGGCCGCAAGATCCCGCGGGCTGGATCGAAGCGACGCCGCTTTGACCGGTTCGCCGGCGGGTTCCTCTTCACATTCTGAGAATGAGCGGACCCGCATCGGCTCGCGCACACGCGCAACCGACGGACCGCAGCTTGCCACGACCCGCAAGCTGCGCCGAATGCCGAAACGGCCTTAGTTGGCCGCGCTCACCTGAACCACGCCGCCGAACGGCACCCATGTCCGGCCGTCGAACCGCTCCAGGACAAATTGCTTAATGGGACGGTAGTCGGTTGGACTCGTGTTCATGACGATGCCCGGCAGCATGCTGGGCACGTGAAAATCCTTCATATGGGTCGCCTGATACATCAGGTTCTCCCGCGTCAGGTCGTCGCCGCATTGCTTTAGGACATGGGCGAGCGCGTAGGCCCAGCCATATCCGGCCAAATTGGCGGGGTCGTTGGCGTCACCGCGGGGGTAGTACTGCTTCATGAAAGCGATATAGGCCTCATAGTCAGGATTGTGTTCCCACCGCGGATCGCCCGGCTGCATTACCCAACCCGCCGAGATCAGGCCGACGGATTTCTCCAATCCCGCAGGCTTGAGTACCGTGGGGATGTTCGCAGCGGCAAAGATCACGATGTGCAGTGGTTTCCAGCCGATGTCGTAGACCTTGCGGATGGTTTGCGCCGCCATCCGCGGAATTGCCGCCGTGAGGAGAACATCGGCGCCGGATGCTTGCAGCGACACGATTTGCGAATCGACCGTCGGGTCGGTCGGCTGATATGCCGCCTCCATGACGATCATCTCTGCGGCGCGGTCTCCCAGCCCTTGCTTCAGCCCGTCGATATAGGCCCGGCCGAAATCGTCGTCCTGATAGAGCACGCCGATCTTGCCGTCAGGTTTGGCTTCCAGGATGTATTTGGCATAGGCGCGCGCCTCGTCCACATAGCCCGGCGAAATCGACATCGTCCAGGGAAAGTGCTGGGGATCGGCGAAGCGGGGCGCACCGCTTTGGATGAAGAGCTCCGGCACATGGCGGTCGTTCAGATAGCGCTGGACGGCGGCGGCCGTCGGCGTGCCGATGATGCCGAACACCGCAAGCACCTTGTCCTCCTCGACCAGCCTGCGCACGTCCTCGACGGTCTTGGGTGGACTGTAGGCGTCGTCGAGCGAGATGAAGCTGACCTTGCGGCCGTTCACCCCGCCATGCTCGTTCAGCATCTGAAAATAAGCAGCCTCCGCCCGGCCGATCGTCCCGGCGGTCGACAGCGGCCCGCTATAAGGCATGGTGTTGCCGATCTTGATCTCGGTGTCGCTGACACCGGGCCCGTATTTCTTGTCCGCCGCCGCGGTGAAGGAAGTGCATGCCAATGCCGCCGTAAAGGCGATCGATGCGAACCAATACTTCCTCATGGTGCCCTCCCTGATGTCTGCTTCTCTCCCCTCCGTCACTGGTTTCGAGCTGGATGAGAATGCCGTCGCCCTGTGGTCTTGAAGACGCGCCGCGATGCCAGGCGATCTTGCGCAGGACCAGCTGGCGCCGCGGCGTTCTGAGCCGCGCCAGTGTTGGCTGCCTCATCCGTTCGGATCAGCCGACCATAGCCCGCCACGTCGGTGGCGAGGATCGCCGCAAGCCTGCGTTCCATTCGCTTTTGTGCTTCCACCACCCCTCCCTGCCGGGGGTCGGCGGCTGGTCAGCGCCATGATGGTAGCAGAAGACGGGCGGTCGTTGCGACGAAATCGGTCTATCGCTCGCCGCAATGGGCACCGAAAGCAGATGGTCCCATCAGCGACGCAATTGGAGCTGTGAATAAGGGCTCTAACTCAGCGCCGGCGCCGCGCGCTCGACAATGATGCGGAGATCGAGCCCGGCGGGAAGCGTGCCGAAAGCGCCGCCGTGATCGCCCTCGAGGCGGCTCGCGCAGAACGCGTCGGCGATCGGCGCGGGGGCGAAGCGCACCAGCAGCGCTGCTTGCAGCGCCAGCACCAGGCGCTCGGCGAGGCGGCGCGCCACGGCTTCGTCCGGGCTCGCCCGCAGCGTTGCCTCGAGCGACGCGGCGAAGCGGTCGAGCCGGGGATCGCCGCCTTTTGCCGCCGCCAGCTCGGCGCGCAGCGCCTCGC
>JASHUO010000167.1 GCA_030039975.1 Alphaproteobacteria bacterium | reverse complement strand
GCATGCGTGCCTTTGCCGATCTCTACGCTGCCATCCATCGCCCAGACATCGAACTCAACGTGCCGGCCCGCCGCGCGCTTCACTCGTGCCGTCGCGGTAACGCGTTTGCCGACCGGCGTCGCCGCGAGATGGCGCACATCGACATGCGTCCCCACCGCGCTTTCGCCGGCGTCGAGATAAGGCTTGATCGCGTTGAGCGCCGCGTTCTCCATCATCATGATCATCACCGGCGTCGCCAGCACCGGCGGCAAGGCGGCATCCTTGAACTGGTTCGCAAGGTGCTGCGGCGCCACCGTGAGCGTGAACACGCCTTCCGCGCCTTCCGGTATCGGTCGCATGATCCCTCCCTTGCGGCGCAAGACGCCGCGCCGCCTCACCGGACCGCCGCCCGTACCATGTCCGCGCATTTCTCGCCGATCATGATCGTCGGCGCGTTGGTGTTGCCGGCGATAATCGAGGGCATGATCGAGGCGTCCGCGACGCGCAGGCCGTCGATGCCATGGACGCGGAGCTGCGGGTCGACGACTGCATCGGCTTCGCGCCCCATGCGGCACGTGCCCACCGGGTGCAGATTCGAGACGCCGCGCGCGCGGATATCGGCTTTGAGATCCGCGTCGCTGACGATCTGCGGTCCCGGCAAGATCTCCTCGACGACAAACGGCTTCAGCGCCGGCTGCCGGGCGATCTCGCGACAGATGTGCATGCCCTGGATCAGCGCCTCGAAATCATAGGCGCTCTTCAGGAAATTGAAGCGGATCTCCGGCGCCGCCAGCGGGTCCGGGGATTTGAGCCGCACGGTGCCGCGGCCATCCGGCCGCAGATGCACCGGGCTGAGGCCGAAGGCGGAGAAAGGCTGCGGCACGATGCCAGCGCGCGTCCTCTCCTTTACCGCCCAGGCGAACATGTTGATCTGCAGGTCCGGCCGCTCCAACCGTTGATCGCTGCGGATCAGCGCGCCGACGAACAAGCCCATGCTCGCCAACGGACCGGTGCGACCGAGCGCATATTTTGCCGCGGCAACCAGCCGGTGCCGGAAGCTGATCACCAGGTCGTTCATCGTTACGGGCTGCGCGCAGCGATAGGCGACATAAGTGTTGAAGTGATCCTGCAGATGCGCGCCGACGCCGGGCATGTCGCGCAGGACGGCGATGCCGTGCTGGCGCAGATGGGCGGCCGGGCCGAGACCTGAAAGCATCAATAGCTGCGGCGAGCCATAGACGCCGCCGGAGACGATCACCTCGCGCGTCGCGCGCGCCGAACGGAGGCCTGCCAGGGTGTGATATTCGACGCCAGCGGCGCGCCCCTCCTCGATCAGCACGCGCGTCGCATGCGCGTTGGTGACGATGGTCAGATTCTGACGTTGCCGGGCGCCGCTGAGATAGGCCTTGGCGCTGGACCAGCGCCGCGCATGACCAATGGTGGTCTGATAGTAGCCGACGCCTTCTTGCCTCGCCCCATTGAAATCCGGATTGGCCGGAATCCCCGCCTCCACCGCGGCATCGTGCATCGCTCGCGCCAAGGTCGGTTGCCAGCGGTGGTCGCTGACCCTGAGCGGCCCGCCGATGCCGTGATAGTCGTCGGCACCGCGCTCCTGATCTTCCGCCCGCTTGAAGTAAGGCAGGACGGAGTCATAGTCCCACCCCTCGCAGCCGCGCTGGCGCCATTCGTCGTAATCGGCGGCGTTGCCGCGCATATAGACCATGCCGTTGATCGAGCTGGTGCCGCCGAGCACCTTGCCGCGCGGCTGATACATCACGCGGTTATTGAGCTCGGGCTCCGGCTCGCTGTCGAACATCCAATTGATGCGCGGGTTCGTGTAGGTCTTGTGATAGCCGAGCGGGATGTGGATCCAGGGATTGGTGTCGCGCGGACCCGCCTCGAGCAGCAGCACGCGGAAACGACCATCCTCGCTGAGCCGCCCGGCGACGGCGCAACCGGCGGACCCCGCCCCGGTGACGATGAAATCGAAGGAAGCCTCGTCCTGCACGGCGCCCTCTCCTCCCGTAGAGCCACGTGACCAGCGCCAAGACGATAACACGTTCTTGCCCGGCATTTCTCCAGCCGATGGCTGTGGCCACGCGCCTTGGCCACCTCGGCAAACTAGCTATATAGAGGAGTTGCTTGGGGCTCTGGCTTGACACCGCGTCCGAACCCCGTTAGGGCGGCAGCCGCGCTTTCAAGCTCGCCACCTGAGGCGATCGAATGGCGAACTTCCTCCTGGCGCATGAGCCGGCGATCCGGCTGGCGTTCTTCGGCGGCATGCTGGCTGGCATGGCCGCCTGGGAGGCTTTGGCGCCGCGTCGCCGGCGCGCGATCTCGCGCTGGACGCGGTGGCCCGGCAATCTGGGCATCGTCGTCCTCAATACGCTGCTCTTGCGCTTCACCTTTCCGGTCGCCGCCATCGGCATCGCAGCCATCGCCGAGCAACGCGGGTGGGGCCTCCTCAACAACGTCGGGCTCGCCGACTGGGCCAAGATCGTCATTGCCTTCCTGCTGCTCGATCTCGCGATCTATCTGCAGCACGTGATGTTCCACGCCGTTCCGGCGCTCTGGCGGCTCCATCGGATGCACCACGCCGATCTCGACTTCGACGTGACGACCGGGGCTCGGTTTCATCCCGTCGAGATCCTGCTTTCGATGGGGCTGAAGCTGGCGGTGGTGGCAGCGCTCGGCGCGCCGCCGGTCGCGGTCCTTGTCTTCGAGGTCGTGCTCAACGCCACCTCCATGTTCAACCATGCCAATCTTCGGCTGCCCGAGCCCCTCGACCGCGTGCTGCGATGGATCGTCGTGACGCCGGACATGCATCGCGTTCATCATTCGATCGTCGTCGACGAGACCAACAGCAATTTCGGCTTCAACCTGCCTTGGTGGGATCGGCTCCTCGGCACCTATCGGGCGCAGCCCGCGGCGGGGCACGAGGGCATGACCATCGGGCTCGACATCTTTCGCGATCCGCGTCAGCTCCGCCTCGATCGGATGCTGGTGCAGCCCTTGATCGGCTCGGTCGGCCCCTACCCCATCAACCGCAGGGACTGGTCGTGACGAAACTGCGCCGCGCGCCCTGACCACCCTGTTCGTTCGGCGCGCTGCAGCCCACGCCAGAATGCGGGAAGCAGTCGACCCAAATTATGCGCCAGCGATTTCCGCTCTAGGAGCTGCTATCTTCGGCGTCGCGAACAAACGCGCGGAGAAGCTCAATCCTCGGCGCAACGCCATCGTCCATCGCAATTCGAGCGATCGCAGCCTTGGGACGAGCGCCGGCCGAAGCTATAGGAGACGTGCGCCGATGTGCCGAAACATCAAGACGCTGTACAACTTTGCGCCGCCCGCGACCGACGAGGAGATTCGGGCGTCCGCCCTGCAGTTCGTGCGCAAGCTGAGCGGCTTCAACCGGCCGTCAAACGCCAACCAGCCGGCTTTCGACCGCGCCGTCGACCAGGTGACGCTGGCGGCGCGCGAGCTCATCGGCAACCTCGTCACCGGCGCGGCACCGCGCGACCGCGAAATCGAGGCGGCGAAGGCCAGGGCCAAGGCGGCCGACCGGTTCCGCACGCCGACGACGCGCGCCCCGTAACGCACAGGTGCCACG
>JASHUO010000166.1 GCA_030039975.1 Alphaproteobacteria bacterium | reverse complement strand
GGAGCGGATGCCGTTGTTGAGGAGGTCGATGGCGCACCATTTCGCTTCGTTGAGGACGATGCTGCTGCGCAGCGGCGCAAACACCTCGCCCATGCGGCTTGCGAGCAGGCGCCGCGTCGGCTGCTGCAGGCGCAAGGTCAGCACCGTCGCGATATTGCCGAGACAATCGACGAGCGCCGCGAGGTAGCGCGCCTGGGCCCGGTTCTGGGCGCGCTTGAGGCGGATCATGGCGCCGTCGAAGCGGATGAGGACGACGAAGATCAAGGCATAGGCGATGAGCGCAACGCTGCCCGTCGGCACCGAGAGCACGAAGATGGCGACGATCGGCCCGATCAGGCTGACGGCATTCTGGAGATAGACGAACTGGTTCTGGGCGAAGCCGAAGATCGCGCCGCCGGCCTTCTGCACATGCTCGATCGTCTCGCCGGAATGGTGGTGCTGATGCCAATCGAGCGGCAAGCGGGTCGCCTTGCGATAAAGCGCATCGGCGAAGCGCTCATGCACACGGATGGCAACGAAGCGCTCGAGTACGCGGGCGGGGCCGTGCAGCACCCAGCTGGCGGCGCAGACCACGAAGATGAGCGCCATGTCCCAGCCGGCGGTGCCGAGCGCGGCATCGCCCTTGCCCTGCATCGCCTGGACCGCCGCGCCCGAAAGGTAGGGGATGGCGAGCTTCAGCAGCTGCGCCAGGATGAGCAAGGTCATGAACAGAACGGCGCGCCGGCGATCGCCGGCGGCATAGCGCCAGAAGCTCTGATAAAGGCCGGGGGGCTTGGCCGCGCGCGGCCGATGTGCTGGCTCGTTCATGCCGCGATGCTAACCCGCCCCGCCGTTAGCGAATGGCTAATATCCTGCACCGCCAGCCAAATTTTTCCGTGAGTTGGGGCCAGGGATTGGCTAGGAAGCAGGTATGATCGATATGGAGAAGGTCGCGGCGCTCATTCGCGAGACCGCCGAGGCGGTGATCGTGCCGCGCTTTCGCATGCTGAAGCAGGACGAGATTCGCGAGAAGAAGCCGGGCGACTTCGTCACCGTCGCCGACCTCGACTCCGAGCGGATGCTGACGGAACGCCTCCGCGGCTTGGTCCCGGGCTCGGCAGTGCTGGGCGAGGAGGCGGCGGCCGCGGATGCGTCGCGGCTCGGGCTGCTGGCGGGCGAAGCGCCGGTCTGGGTGATCGATCCGATCGACGGCACCGCCAATTTCGCCCGCGGCCAGGAGGGCTTTGCCGTCATCGTGGCGCTGGTCCAGCGGGCCGAGCTCTGCGCCGGCTGGATCTATGATCCGCTCGGCGAGGCGATGGTGATGGCCGAAGCGGCGGGCGGCGCCTGGTCGGAGGGGCGGAGGCTCGCCGTTGCCGCCGAGGCCGAACCCCGGCAGATGATCGGCGCCGCTTATGGCCGAACGGTCGCGGGTCCGCGCGCCGCCCAGGCGCTCGCCGATAGCGGCCGCATCGCCGCCGTCAAGAACCTCGGCTGCAGCGCCCTCGAATACAGCGCCGTCGCCCAAGGCCGCGCCCATTTCACGCTGCATTCGCGCTCGCTCCCCTGGGACCACGCGGCCGGGATTCTGATCGTGCGCGAGGCGGGCGGGCTGGCCGATTTTCTCGACGGCACGACCTATGATCCCCGCATCTCCGACCGGCCGGTGCTAGCTACCGCAAACCGCGCGGCGTGGGATGTGGTGTGCGAGGTGGTGGGGAAGCTCAAGTGAGGGGTACCCCTCACCCTCCCATCGCTGACAGCTGACAGCTGATGGCTAATCAGAATATCGGCCGGGCGGTCTTCTACATGGCCTTGGCGATGTCGCTGCTGCCATGCCTTAACGCGTCGGCGAAATATCTCGGGCATAGCTATGCGACGGTGGAGATCGTCTGGGCGCGCTATGCCGGACATTTCGCCTATATGATTATCGCCTTCTTTCCGCGCCGCGGCATCCGCCTGTTCTACACCACGCGGCTCTGGACCCAGGTCTTGCGTTCTGCGCTGCTGGTCAGCAGCACCGCCATTTATTTCACGGCGCTCCGCTACACCGATCTGCCGACCGCCGCCGCGATCAGTTTCTCCGCGCCCTTCATGATCACGGCGCTCTCGCCGCTCGTGCTGGGCGAGCCCGTCGGGCCGCGGCGCTGGGCGGCGGTCGGGGTGGGTTTCCTCGGCGCGCTGCTCATCCTGCGCCCGGGCTCGGGCGCGGTGCATCTCGCCTCGTTCCTGGTGCTCATCAGCGCTGCCTGCAACGCGCTCTATCAGCTCTTGACGCGGGCCCTCGCCGCGCAGGAACCGGCCGAGACCTCCAACACCTATATCGCCGTGGTCGGCTTCATCCTCACCAGCCTTGCCGTCCCCTTCGTCTGGCAGACGCCGCAAAGCTTCTTCGACCTGCTGCTCTTCATCGGTCTCGGCATTTTCGGCGGCTTCGGCCACTACTTCATCGTCAAGGCGCTGGAATGGGGACCGGCGGCGGTGGTGGCGCCGCTCAATTATGGCCAGCTCATCGGCACGGTCATCATTGCCTATTTCGCCTTTGCCGAATGGCCCGATGGCTGGACCTGGGCGGGCGCAGCCATCATCATCGGCAGCGGTCTCTACATCTTCTACCGCGAGCGGCGTCTCCAGCGCCGGGCGAGATTGGCGGAGGCGACGGAATGAACGGCAAAGCGGCGATGACCGGCAAGCTGTGCGTCGTCACCGGCGCGACCTCGGGAATCGGCCTCGTCGCGGCCGAGCGGCTCGCCGCCGCGGGGGCGCGGCTCATCCTGGTTGGGCGCGACAAGGCGCGCGGCGAGGCGGCGCTGGCACGTATCCGGCGGCATGCGCCAGGTGCCGAGCTCGCCATCCGCTATGCCGATCTCTCGCTCCTCGCCGAAATGAACCGGCTGGCCGCGGAGATCGCCACGGCCGAGCCGCGCATCGACGTGCTGATCAACAATGCGGGCGCCATGTTCACCAGCCGCAGCGTGACCGCCGACGGGCTCGAGTGCACCTTCGCCTTGAACCACATGGGCTATTTCGTGCTCGCCAACCGGCTGCGCGCCGCGCTTGCGGCGGCGGCGCCGGCACGCATCGTCAATGTCGCCTCGGAAGCGCATCGCGGCAATGTGCTCGATTTTGCCGATCTGCAATCGGCGCGCGGCTATCGCGGCTTCCGCGTCTATGGCCGCAGCAAGCTTGCCAACATCCTCTTCACCCGCGAGCTGGCGCGCCGGCTCGAGGGCAGCGGCATCACCGCCAATTGTCTTCACCCCGGCTTCGTCGCCTCGCGCTTCGGCGACAACAATCCCGGCCTGCCGCGCCTTGGGATCGGGATCGCCAAGCGGTTCTTCGCGCTGAGCCCGGAGCAGGGGGCGGAAACCGTGGTCTACCTCGCCGCCTCGCCGGAGGTCGCCAGCGCCACCGGCGGCTATTTCGACAAGAGCCGCGTCCGGCTGCCGAGCGCCGAAGCGCAGGACGACGCGGCGGCGCGGCGGCTCTGGAACGAGAGCGCAAAGCTGGCCGGGCTCTGAGCCGCTCAGTCGAAGATAACCGGCCTCTCCCAGATGAGGAGCGCGAGGCAGCCTTCTTCGCTCACCACCTCATGGCGCGTGCCCGGCGGATTGACGATGAGGGCTCCGGCGCGCTGACGCCCGGTGCGATCGGTCTGCGAGCCCTCGAGGATCAGCACATGCTCGTAGCCGGCATGCCGGTGCAACGGCACCCGCGCGCCCGGCGCATAGCGTAGGAACGCCGCCGCCGGACCGTGCTCGCCATTGCGATAGAGCCAGCACACCTCGACGCCGTCGCGCAGCCGCTCCCAGGATCGGCCGGCGGGACCGGCGGAAAGGGCCCCGGCGAGAACTAAAGCGTCATCCACGGGTTCGCAGCTTGTCGGAAGTCATCGTTTCCAACGGTTGTTTCCCAATAATCGCCTTGCCCGCGAAAGCGGGCATCCAGGACGGCGGCTCCTGGGTTCCGGCTCTCCGCTTCGCTCCGGCCGGAACGGCGAAACAAGAATGAAGTGAAGCCTTGGAAGCATGCCCCTAATGCCCCGCCATGTGACGGCCGATCTCGACGAGATCGGCTTCGGCCACTGGCGCGTCATGGACGAGCCGGCCGTTGAACATGACGACGATGCGGTCGGCAATCTCCAGGATCTCGTCGAGATCGCTGCTCACCAGCAGCACGGCGGCGCCGCGGTTGCGCGCCGCGGCAAGCTCGGCGTGGATCTGCGCCACGGCGGCGAAATCGAGGCCGAAGCAGGGATCGGAGGCGACCATCACCTCGACCGCTTCGCCGAGCTCGCGCGCGAGCACCGTGCGCTGCACGTTGCCGCCCGACAGCGTCCCGACGGGGGCATCGGGCGAGCGGGCGCGGATGCGGTAGCGTTCGATCTTGGCTTCGGCGGCCGCGCGGAAAGCCGGCTTCTTCAGCCATAGGTTGCCCGCAGCAAAGGGCGGCCGATCGAAATCGCGGAAGGCGAGGTTCTCGGCAATGCTCATGCGCGGAACGCAAGCGTTGCGCAGCGGCTCCTCCGGGAGGCAGGAGAATTTGTGGCGGCGCATCTCCTCGCGGCGGGCGCGATAGATCTCGTCGTGGATGCGGATCTCGCCGCCGCTGGAGCCGCGCTGGCCCGCCAGCACCTCGACGAGCTCGCGCTGGCCATTGCCGGAAACGCCGG
>JASHUO010000165.1 GCA_030039975.1 Alphaproteobacteria bacterium | reverse complement strand
AGAGGCCGCGACAGCCGGCGAGGCTCGGAAAGATCAGCAGGCCGATCTCGTCGCGATCATGGCCGGTGATGACGGCATCTTCGATGACGGGCGCGCCGGCGGCGATGAGCGCGACGCGCAGCGCACCGACGCCGACCCAGGTGCCGGAGGTGAGCTTGAAATTCTCGCCGAGGCGGCCGTCGAAGATGATGCCGCGCCGCGGCTCGTCGGGATCTTCGAGCCGCGCCGCATCGCCGGGGCGATAGAACCCGTCCTCGTCGAACGCGGCGGCGGTGAGATCGGCACGCTTCCAATAGCCGGGCGTGACATTGGGGCCGCGCACGCGGATCTCGAGCTTGTCGCCTTGCGGCACCAGCTTCACCTCAACGCCCGGCGCGGGCACGCCGATATTGCCGGCGCGCGCGATGGGATAATGGACGAGCGTCGCGAGCGGCGCCGTCTCGGTCGTGCCCCAGGCCGAGACCATCGGCACCTTGTGGCCGGTGGTGGCGAGCGACAGCGCTTCGAGCCGCGCCCAGAGGCTCTGCGGCAGCGCCGCGCCGGCATAGAGCACGAGATCGAGCTCGCGGAAGAAGCGCTCGGCCAGCGCCCCGTCGCGCTCGAGATAATCGAGCACCATGGCAAAGCCGCGCGGCACGTTGAGATAGAGCGTCGGCGAGACCTCGCGCAGATTGGCGATGCTCTTCTCGATGAGACCGGGGACGGGCCTGCCCTCGTCGATATGCAGCGTCCCGCCATTGCGCAGGATCATGTTGAAATCGGAATTGCCGCCGAAGGTGTGGTTCCACGGCAGCCAGTCGAGAATCACCGGCGGCCGCTCGGCGAGGAACGGCCAGGCGCGGGCATAGCTCTCCTGGTTCGAGGTCAGCATGCGCTGCGTGTTGACGACGCCTTTAGGCTCGCCGGTCGAGCCCGAGGTGAAGAGAATCTTCGCCACCGTGTCGGGGCCGACCGCGGCAAAGGCGCGGTCGACCGCAGCGCCCGGCGCCGTCTGGCGCAGCGCGGCGAACTCGGTCGCGCGCACGCCCTTGGGTGGATTGGCCGAGACCACGAGCTCGGCATCGCGCAAGCCGAGCGCGGCGATGGCTGCGGCATAGCGCTCGCCATCATCGGCGAAGATGAGGCCGGGCGCGACGAGGTCGCGGACATAGCGCAGCTTGGCGAAATCCTGCGACAGGCGCGAATAGGCGGTGGAGACCGGCGCCACCGGCACGCCGACATGCATCGCGCCCAGCGCCAGCAGGGCGTGATCGATGCCGTTGTCGGACAGGATCATCACCGGCCGCTCGGCATCGAGGCCGCGGTCGAGCAGCGCCTCGCCGATGGCGCGGGCGGCGGCCAGCGCCTCGCCATAGGTGATGCGACGCCAGGCGCCCGCCGCATCGCGCTGGGCGAGGAAGGTGCGATGCGGCTCGCGCCGCGCCCAGCCCTCGAGCAGCGCGCCGATGGAACGCGGATAGGTTCCCAGCGCCTGCGGCGAGCGCAGGATCATGCCGCCGCCGGGCAGGCTCTCGACGATGACGTCGGCCTCGGCGAACAGCCGCCGCGGCGAGCGCCGGCGCAAAACGCCTTCTGGCGCCATGGTTTCCTCCCTGTCGCACCCGAGACTAGCGCGCATTATGATCGCGCCACAACATGGACGCCGCCGTCGCGGCGCGGGAGGACGAGATGCTCGAAACGACGATTGCCGGCAGCCTGCCCAAGCCCTTCTGGCTCGCCCAGCCGAAGATGCTGTGGGCGCCCTGGGCGCAGACCGGCGAGGCGCTGGTGGAAGCGAAGCGCGACGCCACGCTGCTCGTCCTCAAGGAGCAGGAGGATGCCGGCATCGACATCGTCACCGAGGGCGAGCAGTCGCGCCAGCATTTCGTCCATGGCTTCCTCGAGCAGATCGAGGGCATCGATTTCGCCCGCCGCGTCGCCATGGGTATCCGCAACAACCGCTATACCGCCGAGGTGCCGACGGTGACCGCCCCGCTGCGGCGCAAGCGCCCGGTGCATCGCACCGAAGCGGCGCTGGCGCGCGCGCATACGCGGCGCAAGCTCAAATTCACGCTGCCGGGACCGATGACCATCGTCGACACCATTGCCGACCAGCATTACGGCGACCGCGTCACGATGGCGATGCGCTTTGCCGAGCTGCTCAACGAGGAGGCGCGCGAGCTCGAAGCGCTCGGCGTCGATGTCATCCAGTTCGACGAGCCGGCCTTCAACGTCTACATGGCCGAAGTCAAGGACTGGGGCATCGCGGCGCTGCATCGCGCGATCGAAGGCCTGCGCTGCAAGACCGCTGTCCATATCTGCTACGGCTACGGCATCAAGGCCAATATCGACTGGAAGGCGAGCCTCGGCGGCGAATGGCGGCAATATGAGGAGATCTTCCCGGCGCTCGCGCAAAGCCGCATCGACCAGGTGTCGCTCGAATGCATCAATTCGCGGGTGCCGCTGCGCCTCGTCGAGCTGCTCAAGGGGAAAGACGTGCTGCTCGGCGCCATCGACGTCGCCACCGACCGCATCGAGACGCCGGAGGAAGTGGCGGCGACCTTGCGCCGCGCCCTCGATTTCGTGCCGGCGGAGCGGCTGCAGGCCTGCACCAATTGCGGCATGGCGCCGCTCGACCGCGGCGTCGCCTATGCCAAGCTCCAGGCGCTCGGCGCCGGCGCGAAGCTGCTGCGGCAGGAGCTGGGGCACGCGCATTGAGGCTCAGGGCTGCTTCGGCGCGGGGCGCAGATACGGTCGACAGAATTCCGGCATCGCCGCGTCGCCACCGAGCAGCCGGCAGCCGCGCGCGATCTCGTCGCGGATGAGGCTGCAGCTGTTCTCGGCATTGCACGGCGGATGCGTCGCCGGCGACACCATGAGGCATTGGCGGACGTAGCGGTCGGCCTTTGCGGTGCCGACCTCGTCGCGGCAGGAAGCGGCGCGGGCGCCCGAGGCGATGCCGAGAGCGAGGGCGAGGATGAGGAGGAGGACGGGGAAGAGACTACGCCCCCGGTGTACACCCCCGACACGAATTTTCGACGGCGCTGTGCGCGCCGTCGAGGCCAGAATTCGCCGCATGTCGCATCGGATCATGCCGCGATCCTAGACCTGTACCCTTTGCCCACCCAGGCTCGCGTCGCCGCAGGGCGTTTGGGGTCAAAAGCCATAAAGCTCGGGCCGCCGGGGCTGCTTCCGGTCCGGCTCGGGAACGTGACCTTAGAGCCTTTCGACCGCCTCCCGCGGCTCCAGCACCACGACCGGGATCTCTCGAGCGGTCTTGGCCTGATAGCTGTCGTAGGGTGGAAAGAGGCCCGCCATCACGCGGAACAGGCGCTCGCGTTCCACGCCGGAGGTGATGCGGGCGACGCCGCGGTATTTCTTGTCGGCGACCTGGAACCGGACGTCGGGCTGGTCGCGCAAATTGAGGAACCACGCCGGATGATCGGGCGCGCCGCCTTTCGACGCCACGATCACGAAGCGGTTGGCGTCGTTGCCATAGATGAGCGGCGTCGTCCTCGGTTCCTTGCTCCTGCGGCCGGTGGTCTGCAGCAGGAGGCAATTGACCTCCCGCGCGCCGGGACGGCCGAGATCGACGACGTGGCCTTCGGCACCGTCGCTCTTGAGGTAGAGCTCGACGTGGCGCTGCTGCCAGCCGGGCGTGCCGGGTTCGATCTTCGTCGCCATGCACCTCCTCCAAGCAATGAATTCACCTAAACGAAAGATGGGGTGCGAATCAAGGCTGCTCGGCCGATCTGATCTGAAAGCTGACGTCGATTCACAGCCGGCCTACATGGCTGATCAGCATCTCCCTGAATCCGCACAGAGCTACACTGAAAGAAATGCGAACAGTCGCGCGCGAGCGCTTGCGCGCAGGTAACTCGGCTCGAGCTGGCGCTTTCCGGACTAGGGGGCACGGCCGAACAACCGCGCTTCTATGGTCGTCAATTCAGACGATAGAGCCGCGCCACGTTCTCCGACGTGATCTTGCGGCGGACCCGCTCCGGCAACGCGCTCATATTCTTGTCGAGGATGCGGTTCGAGTTGGGCCAGAGGCAGTCGGGGTGTGGATAGTCGGCGCCCCAGATGATGTTGTCCTCGCCGATCAGCGGGATGATGGGCTCGAGATACTGGTCCTGCTGATAGGTGACGAAGCCCTGGCGGCGGAAATAGTCGCTGGGCTTGAGCTTGAAGCCCAGGCCGCGCGCGCGGTCGGCATACTCGGTGTCGAGCCGGTCGAAGACGTAAGGCAGCCAGGTGACGCCGGATTCGCCGAGCACGAAGTTGAAGTCGGGATACGTCTCGCAGGCGCCTGAGGCGAGTAGCGACACCAGCACCTCCATCGTGTCGACCTGGAAGAGCGAGGAGCGCACCAGGCGCCATTGCAGGCTGTAGTCGCGCTCCATCTGCGCGTTGTCGGGGGCGCGCAGCGCCTTGAAGCCAGTCGAATGGAAGGAGATCGGGAAGCGGCATTCGGCCGCCGCTTCCCAGAGCGGGTACCAGCCGTCATGCCAGAGCGGCGGGTTCATGCGCTTGAAGGCGAGATCCCCGCCGCGCAGCCCGAGCTTGGCGCAACGCCGGACCTCGGCCGCGGCCTCCGCCGGATCGGTATTGGGGATGATGGCGAGCGGAAAGATGCGCCGGGGGTCGGCGCGCTTGGCGAAATCGGCGACCCAGTCGTTGTATATCCGATCGCACCAGGCCCTGAGCGCGGGATCGGCGATCATTTCGTTGATCATCAGGCAGCCATAGACCACCTCGGCGTCGAGCCCGTCTCGGTCGAGGTCGGCCAAGCGCAATTCCGGCGTCGTCGGCCGCGGCAAGGCGCCCTGCCGATGATCCCAGACGAAGCCCAGCGCCTTCATCTCGTCGATATGGCCGAACATGCCGGGCGTGTATTTGTAGAAGCTGGGGCCGACGCCGTTCCACATGCCCTTGTCCTGCGCCTCGACAAACCAGTGAAGGCCGTCCTCCAGCTCCTCGACACGGGGCGCGAGCAAGCGCCATTTGCTGGGCGCCGCGGACCAGAGATCAGCCGGGCAATAGGTGAGATCGATGTGGTTGTCGCCGGAGATGAGCTTCTGCTTCATGACCCTCCCCTTCCCACCGATCCTAGGACGACCGGCTGGCAAGGGCCAGCGGATTGCGGCATAGGCCGGTGGCGGGCAATTGGCACCGGTGGCTGTCTGCTGTCGCCTATGGGTCAAAGTGAGAAGTGCGAGTTCGGCTGGGGCACGTCTGCTTCCTATAGGTTCACCTGACGTCCGGACTTCGCAGTCTGAGCCGAAGCTGACCTTTGTCCTCGCTGCCGCGCTCGGCCTAGAGCCGGATCGGGTGGTCGTCAGTCGTTGCCGATCTTGCCTCGCCTTTGATGCGCTGCCGTGAAGTTGGTCGTTCAATGCCCAAGCCACGACACCCGACACTGCGCCAATTTCAGCGTCACCTCTGGTACGTTGAACGGAAGAGGTCTATCCTCGGGCACGAGAGGATTGCCGCTCCTCGGTGCTGAGGATCACCGCATGGACGTAGCGGAGTGGCTACGCGGGTTGGGGCTGGGACAATACACAACCGCATTCCGCGACAACGATATCGATGGCGAAGTGCTGCCGGAGTTGACGGCCGACGACCTGATCAGCATCGGCGTGACCTCGGTCGGCCATCGACGCAAACTACTTGCCGCGATCGCCGCCCTTAGCGCGGAGCCCGCTACCGTCGCTCAGTCAGCAGCGAGCGAGACATCTGCTCCAACCTCTGCACCGAAAACCGGTGCCGAGCGGCGGCAGCTCACGGTGATGTTTTGCGATCTGGTCGGTTCGACGGCGCTGTCGGCGCGGTTCGATCCCGAGGATCTGCGCGAGATTGTCGGCGCCTATCATCGCGCAATCGCCGAAACAGTCGGCCGCTTTGCTGGATTTGTCGCCAAATACATGGGCGACGGTGTGTTGGTCTATTTCGGTTACCCGCAGGCGCATGAGGACGATGCGGAGCGTGCGGTACGCGCCGGGCTCGCGGTGGTCGATGTGATGGGCACGCTGGATATCCCGGAGCCACTGCGGGTGCGGCTCGGCATTGCCAGCGGGCTCGTCATCGTCGGCGATCTCATCGGCGAGGGAGCGGCGCAGGAGCGCGGTGTCGTGGGCGAGACGCCAAACCTCGCGGCCCGCTTGCAGGCGCTGGCGCCGCCGGACAGCATCGTCATCGCCGAGAGCACCCGCCGCCAGCTCGGGACTATGTTCGACCTTGATGATCTCGGCCCGCAAACGTTGGCGGGCTTTGCCGAAGCGCAGGGCGCCTGGCGCGTCCTCGGCGAGAGCGGCGTCGTCAGCCGCTTCGAGGCGCTGCGTTCCGGTGCGACGCCACTGATTGGCCGCGACGAGGAACTCGACATGCTGCGCCGGCGCTGGCAACAGGCGCAGACCGGCGAGG
>JASHUO010000164.1 GCA_030039975.1 Alphaproteobacteria bacterium | reverse complement strand
CGATCAGCAGCTGCCCGAACAGCGCCTGCGTCGGCGGGATGGAAATGGCGATGTGGGGGAGCCAGGAGAGCATGGGCTAATTTCCAAGCGCCGCAGCAGCGGCACCCCCCTCCCTTCCCTCCATCACCGCAGCTAGTCCGAACGGTGCGGCTCCCGCGATTGCTGCGCAATAGCTGCCGCCGCCGCGGACGAACGCGCTTAGCGCGTTCGCCTTGACCTCAAGGGGGGAGGGGCAAGATAGAGGGTTAGGGAGGGGGGTGGGCAACAGCACCACCTCCTTAGCTCTTCTTCACCAGCGGGCAGCCGCCCTGGTCGATGGGGCGGAAGGCCTGGTCGCCGGGGACGGTCTCGATCAGCTTCAGCAAGTCCCATTCGCCGATCGATTCCGACGGCTTCTTCACTTCGAACAGATACATGTCGCGGATGACGCGGCCGTCCTCGCGCAGCTTGCCGTTCTTGGTCATGAAGTCGTTGATCGGCAGCTTGCGCATCTCCGCCATCACCTTGTCGGGGTCCTTGGTGCCGATCGCCTTGATCGCCTTCAGGTAATGGGCGACGGCGCTGTACACGCCGGCCTGGTCGAAGGTCGGCGGCCGGCCGAAGCGGTCGGCGAAGCGCTTGGAGAAGGCGCGCGTCGCGTCGTTCATGTCGTGATAGAAGGGCGCGGTGAGCTGCAGGCCTTGCGCCGCTTTGAGGCCGAGGCTGTGCACATCGGTGGTGAAGATGAGCAGCCCGGCGAATTTCTGGCCGCCTTCGGTGATGCCGAACTCGGCGCCCTGCTTGATCGAGTTGATGGTGTCGCCGCCGGCATTGGCGAGGCCGATGATCTTCGCCTTGGAGGCCTGCGCCTGCAGCAGATAGGAGGAGAAATCGGCGGTGTTGAGCGGCACCATCACATCGCCCACCACCGTGCCGCCCGCCGCCTTCACGACATCGGCGGTGTCGCGCTCGAGCGCATGGCCGAAGGCGTAGTCGGCGGTGATGAAGAACCAGGAGTTGCCGCCGCTTTTCACCACGGCGCCGCCGGTCACATGCGCGAGCGAATAGGTGTCGTAGACCCAGCTTGCGGCATAGGCGTTGCATTTGGGACCGGTGAGATCGGAAGTCGCCGGGCCGACGAAGAGCGCGAGCTTCTTCTTCTCGCGCGACACCTCGTTGACGGCGAGCGCCACCGAAGAGGTCGGCACGTCGGTGATCATGTCGACGGCGTCCTGGTCATACCATTGCCGCGCGATATCGGCGCCGACATCGGGCTTGTTCTGGTGATCGGCGGAGATGATCTGCACCTTCTGGCCGAGCACCGGGCCGGCATCCTCGGCCGCCATCTCGGCGGCGACGACCGAGCCCTTGCCGCCGATATCGGCATAGAGCGAGGACATGTCGTTGAGCACGCCGATCTTGACCGGACCGCCCGATTGCGCCTCGGCACTTGCGGCGCTCAACGCCATCACCGCGACCGCCGCCAGCAACGCTTTCACTCTCATCTTCCAGACCTCCTTAGACCCCTAGATAGGCGTGCAACTTGTCGATGTTCGCGTCGAGCCGGTCATTGGCGATCTGATCGACGACCTGGCCATGCTCGACGACGTAGTGGCGATCCGCCACCGTCGCGGCGAAGCGGAAATTCTGCTCGACCAGCAGGATGGTGAAGCCTTTGCGCTTCAACGCGCCGATGACGGCGCCGATCTGCTGCACGATCACCGGCGCCAGGCCTTCCGTCGGCTCGTCGAGCAGCAGCAGGCGCGCGCCGGTGCGCAGGATGCGGCCGATCGCCAGCATCTGCTGCTCGCCGCCCGAAAGCTTGGTGCCCTGGCCGCGCCGGCGCTCGGCGAGGTTGGGAAACAGGGTGTAGATCTCTTCGACGCTCATCCCGCCCGGCCGCACTTGCGGCGGCAGCAGCAGATTCTCCTCGACGCTGAGGCTCGAGAAGATGCCGCGCTCTTCCGGGCAATAGGCAAGGCCGAGGCGCGCGATGCGGTTCGAGGCGAGGCCGATGAGCTCGCGTTCCGCGAACATGATCGAGCCGCGACGCCGCGGCAGCATGCCCATCAGCGCCTTCAAGGTGGTGGTCTTGCCGACGCCATTGCGGCCGAGCAAGGTCACTACCTCGCCCTCGCCCACGGCGAAGCTCATGCCGTGCAGGATATGCGATTCGCCGTACCAGGCGTGCAGATCCTCGACGCTGAGCAGCGCCTTGCTCCGAACCGCGGCGTCAGGCATGGCCGGCGACGTCCCCCGTGCCCATATAGGCCTCGCGCACTTCGGGATCGGCCGAGACCTCGGCATAGCTCCCTTCGGCCAGAATGCGGCCGCGCGTCAGCACGGTGATGGTGTCGGAGAGATCGGCGACGACCGAGAGATTGTGCTCGACCATCAGCACGGTGCGGTTATGGGCGACCTGGCGGATGAGGTTGGCGATACGCGCGATGTCCTCATGACCCAAGCCTGCCATCGGCTCGTCGAGCAGCAGCATCTCGGGCTCGAGCGCGAGGGTCGTCGCGATCTCGAGCGCGCGCTTGCGGCCATAAGGCAGCTCCGCTGCGGTCGCCGCGCGATAGTCCGAGAGCCCCACTGCGGCGAGCAGCGCATCGGCGCGCGGGTTGAGCGTGTCGAGGCTCTTCTCCGAGCGCCAGAAATGGAAGGAGGTGCCGAGCGGCCGCTGCAGCGCGACGCGCACATTCTCCTGCACCGTCAGATGCGGGAACACGGCCGAGATCTGGAAGGAGCGCACCATGCCGAGCCGCGCCACGTCGGGCGCCCGCAGCCCGGTGATGTCGCGGCCGTCATAACGGATGCAGCCGGCGCTCGGCTCGAGAAATTTGGTGAGGAGGTTGAAGACCGTGGTCTTGCCGGCGCCGTTGGGGCCGATCAGCGCGTGAATCGTGCCGCGCCGGACCTTGAGCCCGACGTTGCGCACCGCTGTGAAGCCAGCAAACTCCTTGGTGAGACCTTCGGTTTCGAGAATATAATCAGCCAAACTCGAGCCCCCGCCGGGAGCAGGTGCGTCGCCTGCCCCCTCGTCGATTTTCCGGCAAGCTAGCCGCTCGGCCGCGGCAGTACAAGATTAACGAAGCCGCGGGTACGGCTATCCGCCGCCTATGCCCACCTTGTAGACTGACGCGCAGCGGGAGAGGGAAGATGACGGAAGGTTTCACCGCGCTCGTGGCCGAGCTGCGCTTTGACCAGCACGGGCTGGTGGCGGCGCTGGCGCAACAACATGATACCGGCGAGGCGCTGATGCTCGCCTGGATGAACCGGCAGGCGCTCGAAGAGACGCTGCGTACCGGGATGGTGCATTACTGGTCGCGCTCGCGCGACGCGCTCTGGCGCAAGGGCGAAAGCTCGGGCCAGACGCAGCGCCTGGTCGAGCTGAGGGTCGATTGCGACGGCGACGCGCTGCTCCTCCTCGTCGACCAGCACGGCGTCGCCTGCCATACCGGCCGGCGCAGCTGCTTCTTCCGCGCCTGGCGCGGCGGCACGCTGGTCGAGATCGCGCGGCCGGCGGTGGCGCCGGCCGAGCTTTATGGCGAGAAGGAGTGAGCGATGCGCCTCGTCATCGCCATGATGAAGCACGAGACCAACAGCTTTTCGCCGGTGCGGACCGATTGGCAGCGCTTCCGCGACTGGGGCGCCTATCTCGGCAGCGAGGTCATCAGCGCCTATGAAGGCACTGCCATGCCGATCGGCGCCTATCTCAAGCTCGCGCGCGAGATCGGCGCCGACGTGGTGACGCCGGTCGCCGCCGAGGCGATGCCGAGCGGCCCGGTGGCGGCGGAGGCCTATAGGCTCATGTCCGATGCGATCGTCGAGGCGGTGCGGCGGGGCTGCGATGCGGCGCTTCTCGACCTCCACGGCGCGATGGTGGCGGAGACGACCTCAGACGGCGAAGGCACGCTGCTGGAGCGCATCCGCGCGGTGGCGCCCGACCTGCCGATTGCCGTCACCTGCGACCTCCACGCCAATCTGACCGAGCGCATGGTGCGCAACTGCACCGCACTCATCGGCTACAAGACCTATCCCCATGTCGACATGCACATCGTCGGCGAGCAGGTCGGGCGCATCCTGCTGCGCGCGATGAAGGGCGAGATCCGGCCGGCGATGGGCTGGGCGCGCCGGCCGCTGCTGGCGCAGACGCTGCGCATGGGAACCGAGGACGAGCCGATGCGCAGCCTCATCGCCCGGGCGCGCGCCGAGGAGAGCCAGGGCCTCCTGGCCGCCACGGTGTTCGGCGGATTCCCGCTCGCCGACATGCCGGATGCCGGCATGTCGGCGATCTGCATCGCCGATGGCGACAGCGCGCGGGCCACGGCGGCGGCCGAGCGGCTGATGGCCGCCGCCTGGGAGCAGCGCGAGGAATTCCTCTACCGGCATGAGCCGCTCGCCGAAGCGGTCGGCCGCGCCAAGGCGATGAGCGAGGGCCCGGTGCTGCTGCTCGACCATTGTGACAATGTTGGCTCCGGCGGCACCGAGGATGTGATGACGGTGCTGCGCGAGGTGATGCGCCAGGGACTCGAGGATGTCGCCGTCGCTGCGGTCTGGGACCCGGCGGCGGTGAAGCGGATGGCCGAGGCCGGCGTCGGCGCCACCGTCACCCTGGCGCTCGGCGGCAAGACCGACATGCCGTCGATCGGCAAGCGCGGCGAGCCGCTGACCGTGACCGGCCGGGTGCGCACCTTGTCCGACGGCGAATGGATCGTGCGCGGGCCGATGTATACCGGGGTCAAGGTCAGCATGGGGCCGACCGCGGTGCTCGATACCGGCAAGGTCGAGATCGTCATCGTCTCCCGCCATCACGAGCCGTGGGATCAGGGCGTCTTCACCTCGGTCGGCATCGACCCGAAGGTGAAGCGCTACCTCTTGCTGAAGTCGCGTATCCATTATCGCGCCGGCTTCGCGCCGCTGGCGCGCGCGACCATCACCTGCGACGGCGAAGGCGTTACGACGTCCGACAATAATCAGTTGCGCTTCGAGCAGGTGCGCCGGCCAATCTTCCCGCTCGACCGGCTCAACGCGCCGCTCGGCTAGCACCGGGCAAAATCACGAGGTCGGCGCCCCACCTATGATTTCGGGCAGGAGAGCGACTGCTTCACCTGGGCAAGGACGTCCTGGTCGAAGGCTTTGCCGGCGCAGGAATTGTTGTAGTCCGACACTGCCGCATTGTAGCGTTGCACCGCGCCGGCATAATCCGACGTGGCGGCACCGGCCAAGCTGTCGGAGGCCTCGTCGCGGCGCTCGAGCAGGCGCTTGAACGCATCGACATCGGACGGGTTGTTGACGTTCACCTGGGGCCGCGAGGTCTGGACCTGCCGGTCGAGCGCTTCGAAGGCCTGGCGCTTCTCGTCATAGGCTTTGCTGAGGGCCTGGACTTGGGCGTTGAGCGACGCGACCGCCTGCTCCTTGCACAGGCAGGAGCGCACTTCGTCGGGCGAACGCACCACCACCTGGGCGTTCGCCACCCCAGCCGGAATCGACAAAGCCAGCGCCGCGGCCACCGCGAGACGCCATCCCTCCCATCGCATACCGCTCTCCGCTATTGCCTTGCCACATCGCCGCAGGCGGCGGGGCCGTCGCCTGTTTGGTTCGGCAGCGCGACAGTTTAACGGATCGGGCGACGACCCGAAACTGCTGATAACTGTTGCAATAATACTTCTGGCGGACAGAATGTCCCCCGGGGAATTGGCGGTTGAGCCAAACCTTTTCCCGGAGGGTTGCGGGCGAGGCAGCGGCACGTCGCCGCGAAGCCGAAGCCGATGCAGGGAAGGACGGCAGGATGAGGAAGCACAAAGGCATTGCGGGGGGATTGGCGATTGCGGGCGTCGCCCTGGCCATCGCGGGCTGCTCGACCTGGTCCTATCAGCCGCCGATGCGAGGGAACGTCTCCTTCGCCCCGCACAACGTCGCGGCGCTGCAAGCGGCCAAGCCGGCGACACCGGCCAGCTTCACCGACGGGCTCACCTCGGATTACGCCGGGCTGTCCAGCTCGCTCGAGAACGAGCTCCACGACTGGGCCGATGCCGACTACTTCGCGCGCAAGGGTCTCGCCGCCGCGCACGGCCAGGCGGTGCCGCCGGAGAACAACAGCAACTGGCTGGTCCCGCTCGAGGTGCCCAACGCCTACCGCACCGACCTGGCACAGAGCCGCGAGCGGCTGGTGAAGGCGCTCGATAGCGGCGGCCGCGAGCGGATGCCGCTCGTCGCCGCCCGCGCCCAGGTGAGCTACGATTGCTGGGTCGAGCGGATGGAGGATGACTGGAAAACCGCCATCGACGGCCCCTGCCACAAGCAATTCCTCGACGCGATGGCGCTGCTCGAAGGCCAGAGGCAGCCGTCGGCGGCGCCCGCCGCCGCTCCCGGACCCGGGCGCGAATACCGCGTCTATTTCGAATTCGATAAATCCGAGCTGCTGCCGGAGGCGCAACAGATCCTGGGCCAAGTGGCGGCGATCGCCAAGCAGGAGCCCAACGTCCAGGTCGTGCTGGTCGGCAAGGCCGATCGCGCCGGCACGGACAAATATAACCTGGGGCTCTCCGAGCGGCGCTCCGACCGCGTGCGCGCGGCGCTGATCCAGGACGGCGTGCCGACCAAGCGCATCACCACGCGCTGGGTCGGCGACCGCGAGCCGCCCGTGCCGACGCCGCCCGGTGTGCGCGAGCCGAGGAACCGCGTCGTCGAGATTACCTTGCATTAACGCTCAGCGGCGCCCCACCTCACCCTCCTCCGCCCCACTGGGGCGGAGAGGGTTGGGTGAGGTGGGGTCGCGCATGAGCGTGCTGCTGCTGATAGCGCGAGCCCCGCCTCACCCCATGCCGCGGAAGAAGTCGAGCTGCCACTGCATCGCTTCGGCGCTCAGGGGATAGCCGCCGTCGACGCGCGGCTTTAGCGCGGCGTTGGGCGGGATCTGACCGAGCTGGAGCTGCAGCTTGTGGGCGGCACGCATGCCGAGGCCGCTCTTCCAGGCGAGCGCGGTGACGCCCTTGGGGCTGTGCGCGCCGAGGACGCGGTCGACCAGCTCAGGCGGCAGCTCGCTCATCACCGCCAGCGCGGCGCGGACAAAGCCGCCGTCGTGCCCGAGCGCGCCGAGCACGGCCGCCTCGTCGAGCTTGCCCTGCTGCTTGAGGCGGTTCGCCCGCGCCAGCGCCTCGTTGGCAGGCTTCGCCGGCGCCGCGGCGGCCTTCTCTTCCGGGGCGTTTTCGGCGAGACGCTGGCGTACGACCGCCGCGACCTCGCGCGCCGTGGCGGGATCGAGATCGCGCCGCTCGCTCAAGCGCCGCAGCAGCTGATCGGCGACGAAAGCGGCGAGCTTGCGCACGATCTCGGCCGAAAGCCGCGGCCGCTCGACCAAGGGCTTGTGCCAGGCGACCACGCCAGGCGCGCGATCGACCAGCCGATCCAGCGTCTCCTCGCGGATCTGCGCCGAGGGATTGGCGAGGAGCGCGGCGATGGCATCGACATCGGCGCTGGCGCTGATGGCGTCGGTGATCGGGGCCTTTACCCCGTCGCGGCGCGCCATGGCGGCGAGCGCGCCGGGAATCGGCGCATCGGCGATGATGGCGAGCAGATCTTCGTCGCCGAGCAGCGGCGAGAACTCGAGCACCGGGCCGGCGACGACGATCTCGCAGTCGCGCGCCAGCAACCGGATGATCTGCGGCGGCGCGTCGGCGACGTCCTTGAGCGTCTCGGCGATGACCTGGCGGACGCGCGTCACCTGGTCGCGCACCAGGATCTCGAGCACCTCGTAGGTGAGCTTGCGCAGCCTCTCATGCGCCTCTTTGGAAAGGCCCGGCGCGAGCCGCGCGATCTTGGCGGCGAGATCGACGCGGACATCGGCGCTGCGATCGCGCGCCAGCAGCAGATCGGCCTGCACCGGCGTCGCCTCGTTGGCGGCGACGGCGGCGCGCACGCTGGCCTCGACATCGGCGGCGAGGAAATAGAGCACCTCCGGGCGCGCGCTGGTGCTCTCGGCGAGGCGGCGACGGTCGGACGGCTTGGTGCTCTGCGCCAGCAGCTTTTGCGTCTCGTAGTCGATCGCCTTGCCGCTGTGGCGGAAGACGCGCTGCAGCAGCTCCATCATGCCGGAACCGTCCCCGCCGCGACGGCGAAGCCGCCCTTGCCGGCGGATTTGGCGCGATACATCGCTGCATCGGCGCGTGCGACGATCTGCTCCGGAGTCTCGCCGCCGCCGGGCTCGACGATCGCTACGCCGATCGAGATGCCGAGCGGGCGGTCGGGCGCGCCGGAGAGCGGCTTCAGCGCGTCCGCCGCGCGGAGCAGCGCCCCGGCGCGCTCGCTGCCGCTGCGGCCGTCGAGCCCTTCGATCCAGAGCGCGAACTCATCGCCGCCGAGTCGCGCCGCGAGATCGCCGGCGCGCGCCTCGTTGCGCAATATGTCGCAGAGCCGCCGGATCGCTTCGTCGCCGGCACGATGGCCGAGGCGGTCATTGACCAGCTTGAAATTGTCCATATCGACGAAGAGCAGCACGGCCGGACGCGTGCCACGCTCCAACCGCACCAGGCGGCGCTGCAGCTCGTCGAAGAAGGCACGGCGGTTGAGCAGACCGGTCAGCGGGTCGGTGCGCGACAGCACCAGCATCTGCTCGTGCTGCGCCACCTGGGCGATGGCGACGCCGAGCTGATCGGCGACATCGGCCAGGAGCGCGCGGTCGCTGTCGGGAAAGCCGCCATCCTCGCTCTGCCGCCACAGCACAATCGCGCCTTCGACGGTTTGCCGATAGCGCGCGACCTGACCGATGAGCTGCCAGCCTTCGGCCGCGAGCGCGACCGCGTCTTCCCTCTGAAGCGCCGTGCTGGCCGCGTCGAGCCGCGCCGCTTGCGTTGGGACGCCCCAGCGCGCGGCCGGGGTGAAGCCGTCGCCGATGCGGCGCAGGATGACGCCGCCAGCGGCGCCGAGGGCGAGGCCGGTGGCGTTGATCGCCGCTTCGAGCGCCGCCGCCGGATCGAGCTCGTCGCGGATGGCGCGCACGAGATGGCTGAAGAGCCGATCGCGCAACCGCGCGTGCGCCAGCGCGTCGTCGCGCGCGCGCTCCGCGGTCAGATCGCGAGCAATGCCGCGCACACCGCGGACGCGCCCCCCGGCATCGCTGAGCGGCGCGGCGACGATGCCGAGCCGGGCGCTGCCACCATCGGCGCGTCGGAACCACAGCTCGGCGCCGGCCACCGGCTCGG
>JASHUO010000163.1 GCA_030039975.1 Alphaproteobacteria bacterium | reverse complement strand
TCGTCGAGATCGGCCGAGAGCGCGGCGAGCACGGCCATGGATTTTGACTGCTCATGCTCGATGACCATGTCGGCCATGCGGTGCTGCAGCGCCTGGAACGAGCCGATCGGGACGCCGAACTGCTTGCGCGTCTTGAGATAATCGAGGGTCACGGCGTTCAGCGTCTCCATGATGCCGACCGCTTCGGCGGCGAGCGCGGCGATGGCGCGGTCGACGACATGCTCGATCACCGGATAGGCCTCGCCGGGGGCGCCGAGCATGGCATCGCCCGCGACAGCAACGCGCTCGAGCGTGATCTCGGCGGCGCGAAGCCCATCCACCGTCGGGTAGCCGCGAATGGCGACACCCTTCGCCTTGGCGTCGACGAGGAACAGCGCGAGGCCCTGGCGCTCGCGGCTACTGCCCCCAGTGCGCGCCGAGACGACGAGCGTCCCCGCGCTGTCGCCGCTCAGCACGACGCCCTTCCGCCCCTCCAGCACCCAGCCGGTGCCGCCCTTCTTGGCGCTGGTCTCGACATCGCTGAGACGATAGCGCGCCTGCCGCTCGCCATGGGCGAAGGCGAGAAGCAGCTTCCCCGCCGCCACCTGCGGCAGGATCGCCCGGCGCTGCGCCTCGCTGCCGGCGAGCGAGACAAGCCCGCCGCCGAGCACGATGCTGGCGAGATAGGGCTCCACGACGAGGCCACGGCCGAAGCTCTCCATCACGATCATGGTCTCGACCGCCGAGCCGCCGAAGCCGCCTTCGCTTTCGGCGAAGGGGAGGCCGAGCAGGCCGAGCTCGGCATAGCGCTCCCAGAGCGCGCGGCTGAAGCCCTCGGGTGCTGCCATGTAGCTGCGGCGCTTGAGGACGTCGTACTCGTCCTTGACCAGCCGCCGCACCGTCTCGTCGAGAAGACGCTGCTCCTCGGTGAAGTCGAAATCCATGGTCGCCCTCAGAGCCCGAGCATCATCTTGGCGATGACGTTGCGCTGGATTTCGTTCGAGCCGCCATAGATCGAGACCTTGCGGTAGTTGAAATAATGCGGCGCGATCGGTGCGGCGTAGTCGGGGCCGATCGGCTCGCCGTTCCAGCCGGCTTCGAGCGCCTCGCGCTGGAAGGGCATGGCGTAGGGGCCGAGGGCTTCGCAGGCGAGCTCGGTGAGCTTCTGCTGGATGTCCGAGCCCTTGATCTTGAGGATCGAGCTTTCGGGGCCCGGCCCCTTGCCGCCGCGCATCGCCGCGATCATGCGCAGATTGGTGACCTCGAGCGCCATCAGCTCGACCTCGAGCGCGGCGATCTTGTCGCGCAAGCGCGGGTTGGCGGCCAGCGGCTCGCCATCCTCGCGCTCGCTCTGGACGATCTCCTTGAGGCGCTTCAGCTCGCGCTTCGAGGCGCCGACCCGGGCAATGCCGGTGCGCTCATTGCCGAGCAGGAATTTCGCATAGGTCCAGCCCTTGTTCTCCTCGCCGACGAGGTTCTTGGCCGGCACTTTGACGTTGTCGAAGAAGACTTCGTTGACCTCGGCGCCGCCATCCATGGTGACGATCGGCTTCACCGTGATGCCGGGCGATTTCATGTCGATCAGCAGGAAGGAGATGCCTTCCTGCTTCTTGGCGCTGGAATCGGTGCGCACGAGGTTGAAGATCCAATCGGCGAAATGCGCCGACGTGGTCCAGATCTTCTGGCCGTTGACGATGTAGTGATCGCCCTCGCGCACCGCCTTGGTGCGCAGCGACGCGAGGTCGGAGCCCGAGCCCGGCTCGGAGAAGCCTTGGCACCAGACATGCTCGCCCGACAGGATTTTCGGCAGGAAGAACTGCTTCTGCCAGTCATTGCCGAAGCGGATGACGACCGGGCCGCACATGGTGACGCCGAAGGGGATGACCGGCGGCGCGCCGGCCTCGGCAATTTCGTCCTCGAAGATGTGGCGCTGCACCGGCGTCCAGCCGGTGCCGCCCTGCTCGACCGGCCAGTTGGGCGCGACCCAGCCGCGCTTATAGAGGAGCCGGTGCCAGCGCAGGAAATCCTCGCGCCCCATCTTCTTGCCGTTCAGCATCTTGTCCTGGATGTCGGCCGGCAGGTTGTCGCGGATGAAGCCGCGCACCTCCGCGCGGAAGGTCTGCTCCTCGGGGGTGAAAGCGAGTTCCATGGCGTTCCTCCTAGGTACCGCTTATTAGCCCTTGCCCGGGTTGAGATCGGCAAAGCGCTTGCCGTCGCGCGCGAGCCGCTCGAGCAGCGGCGCGGGGCGCCAGAAATAGCCATGCGTCTCATGGAAACGCCGCACATCGGCATCGACCTTGTCGAGCCCGACCGTGTCGGCATAGAACATCGGCCCGCCGCGCCAGGCCGGGAAGCCGTAGCCGGCGAGATAGATGACGTCGATATCCGAGGGGCGGAGCGCAATACCCTCCTCGAGCAGCTTGGCGCCTTCATTGACGAGGGCGTAGATCGTACGCTTGACGATCTCGTCATCGGCGATGGGCTTGCGCTCGAGGCCGAGCCGCTTTGATTCCGCCAGGATGAGGCGCTCGATCTCGGGGTCGGGAAGCGGCGTGCGGCTGCCCTTCTCATAGCGATACCAGCCGGCGCTGGCCTTCTGGCCGTAGCGTCCCATCTCGCAGATCTGGTCGGCGAGATGCGAATAGCGCCGGTCATTGGGCCGTGTCGCCGCATGCTGCTTGCGGATGCGCCAGCTGACATCGTTGCCGGCCATGTCGCTCATGGCGAAGGGACCCATCGCGAGCCCCCAATCCTGCAGCGCCTTGTCGATTTGCCAGGGCAGGGCGCCTTCCTCGAGCAGGAACTCGGCCTCGCGCGCGTACTGGAAGAGCATGCGGTTGCCGACGAAGCCGTCGCAGACGCCGACCAGCGCCGGCACCTTGCCCAGGCTCTTGCCGAGCCTCATCGCCGTCGCCACGACATCCTTGCCGGTCTTCGCGCCGCGGACCACCTCGACGAGGCGCATGACATTGGCCGGGCTGAAGAAATGCGTGCCGATGACGTCCTGCGGGCGCGCCGTCTGGGCGGCAATGACGTTGACGTCGAGGCTTGACGTGTTCGTAGCGAGCACGGCGCCGCGCTTCGCCAGCTTGTCGAGCCGGGCAAACAGCTCTTTCTTGATCGCCATCTCCTCGAACACGGCTTCGACAACGATGTCGGCGTCCTTCACCGCCGCGGCGAGGTCGAGCGTGCCGGTGATGAGGCCCATGCGTTTGTCCATCGCCGCCTGGTCGAGCCGCCCTTTCGCGACCGTCGCCGCATAATTGTTGCGGACGACGCCGAGGCCGCGCTCCAGCGCCTCGGGCGCCGTCTCGACCACGGCGACGGGAATGCCGGCATTGGCGAAATTCATCGCGATGCCGCCGCCCATGGTGCCGGCGCCGATGACGGCGGCGCGCTTCACCGCCCGCACCGGCGTCTCGGCGGGGATGTCGGGGATGTTCATCGCTTCGCGCTCGGCGAAGAAGGCGTGGATCAGGGCACGCGACTGCGTCGAGGTGATGAGCTCCTCGAAGATCTCGCGCTCGCGCTTCAGCCCTTGCTCGAAAGGCAGGTTGACCGCCGCCTCGACGGCGTCGACCGAGCGCAATGGGGATTCCTGGCCGCGAGCGCGCTTTTTGATGGCGGCGCGGTATTCGGCGAAGAATGCGGGGTTGCCGCGCAACTCGGCGAGCTTCTCGTCACGCTCGCGCAGGCGGCGGCCGGATGTCCCGCTTCTGACCGCTTCCTCGGCAAAGCGCAGCGCGCCCTCGAGCAGGTCGCCCTCGACGATCGCATCGACAATGCCGAGTTCCTTGGCCTTGGGCGCGCGCACGAAGTCGCCGGTGGTGATCATATCCAGCGCGGCTTTGGCGCCGATGAGGCGTGGCAGCCGCTGCGTGCCGCCGGCACCGGGCAAAATCCCGAGCTTCACTTCGGGAAGCCCGACCTGCGCCGAGGCAAGGGCGATGCGGTAGTGACAGCCCAACGCCACTTCGAGCCCGCCGCCGAGCGCCGTGCCGTGGATGGCGGCGATGGTCGGCTTGGCGGCGCTTTCGAGCCCGGCGATGACGCGGTTGAGGTCCGGCGGCTCCAGCGGTTTGCCGAATTCCTTGATGTCGGCGCCGGCGATGAAGGTACGGCCCGCCCCGATGACGACGAGCGCCTTGGCCGCTTCGTCGCCGAGCCCTTGCATCAGGCCGTCGATCAGGCCTTGGCGGACCGCGCGGCTCAGCGCATTTACCGGCGGGTTGTCGACGGTGATGACGCCCACCGCGCCCCGCCGCTCATAGCGGACCCCTGGCGACATTGCTCCTCCGCTTGCTCTTGCTTCGTTCCTGTCGCAGCCGCCGACAATAGCGAAGCCGCCGGGCGAGGCAAGGGTGATCCCCCTAGACGCAACTTTCTTGCCGGACATAGGCGGGGCGACCGGCCCGCGCTAACATTACCCCGCGAGCTCGGCGCGATGCCGGCAGGGAAGAGGGAGGATAGGATGGCGGGAGCAAGCAAGGCGGCAATCGTCACCGGCGCGGGCAGCGGCATCGGCCGAGCGGTGGCGCTGGCGCTGATGAAGGACGGTTATGCGACGGCGCTCGCCGGGCGGCGCAAGGACGCGCTGGAGCAGACGGCGGCGATGGGCAAGGCGAGCGGCGCGAAGAGCCTCGTCGTTCCCACCGATGTCGGCGATATCGCCCAGGTGAAGGCGCTCTTCGCGGCGGCCAAAGAGGCGTTCGGCCGCCTCGACGTGCTCTTCAACAATGCCGGCACCGGGGCGCCGGCGGTACCGCTCGAGGATCTGCCGTTCGAGCAGTGGAAGAAGGTGGTGGACGCCAACCTCACGGGCTCCTTCCTGTGCGCCCAGGAGGCGATCAAGATCATGAAGGCGCAGACGCCGCGCGGCGGCAGGATCATCAACAACGGCTCGATCTCGGCGCACGCGCCGCGGCCAATGTCGGTCGCTTATACCGCGACCAAGCACGCCATCACCGGCCTCACCAAGTCGATCTCGCTCGATTGCCGCAAATACGACATCGCCTGCGGCCAGATCGATATCGGCAACGCCGCCACCGAGATGACCGATCGCATGACGAAAGGCGTGATGCAGGCCAACGGCGAGATGGCGGTCGAGCCGCGCATGGATGTGCAGCACGTGGCCAGCGCGGTCGCCTACATGGTCAGCCTGCCGCTCGACAGCAATGTGCAGTTCATGACCATCATGGCGACGAAGATGCCGTTCGTCGGGCGCGGCTGAGGCGGGGCGCCCCGAACGACGCGGACGGAAACTCGATTGGCCCGCTGGAGGGGCGGAAAGCTCGGTCGACGGGCCGAGAGAGCTCTGGCGCAGCCTCGTGCCGAAGCTCGGCGAGCGACAGAAAGAGCGGAGATGGCCGACATCGAGAGCCTCAAATCGTCCGTCAAAGCCTGCATGTTCGATCAGTACGGCACGGTCGTCGACATGCAGTCGGGATTGACAGAGGTCGCAACGCCTTTCCTCAGGCGCAAGGGCTGGTCCGGCGAGCCGAACGCGTTCGTCACCTGGTGGCGCCGAACCCATTTCGAAAACTCTATGATCGATGCCCTGCTGCACAGAGAGCACACTTCCTATCGCGAGATCGGCGAGCGGTCGGTCGCTTTCGTTCTCGAGCGGGCCGGCGTCGCCTACACGACGGAGGAGGTTCGCCGTCTCGTGGCGGAGATCGAGAAGCTGCGGCCGTTTCCGGAAGTCCCCGCAGCCCTGACCCGGCTGCAAACGCGCTATAGGCTGGTCGTGCTGTCGAACGGCGATCCCGACATGCTGGAAACCGCGAAGCAATATCACCGCATTCCCTTTGACCGCGTGATCTCCGTGGCCGAAGCCGGCTCGTTCAAGCCGCATCGGGCGACCTACACAAAGGCGGCGGAGCTGCTGGGGCTGCACATGGACCAGGTCCTGTTCGTGGCGAACCACGCCTTCGATTGCATCGGTGCCAAATCGGCCGGCATGCACACTGCCTTCATCGACCGGAGGCGGCGACCTTTCGGCATGACGCCGCATCAGCCGGACATCCTGGTGCGGACAATGACGGAGCTCGCCGATATCATGGTGTGAGGCAAATGCGCACGCAGGTTGGCATCGTCGGCGCCGGTCCCGCCGGTCTGGTTCTGGCACACCTTCTTCACCTTGCCGGGATCGACTCTATCGTCGTCGAGAATCGGAGCCGCTCCTATATCGAGCAGCGGCTGAGAGCCGGGCTCCTGGAGCAGGGCAGCGCGGATCTGCTCATCGAGACCGGGCTGGGCGAGCGTCTCCAGCGCGAGTGCATGCTCCATGACGGCCTCTTCATCAAATTCAAGGGCGAGCTGCATCGGCTCGATTTTCGTGCGCTCGTCGGCAAATCGGTGATGATCTATGGACAGCAGGAGATCGTGAAGGACCTGGTCGCGGCTCGGCTCGGCTATGGCGCACCCATACTCTTCGAGGTCGGCGACGTCGCGCTCCATGATCTCGGGGGGCCCCATCCGCGCATCGCCTTCACTCAGAATGGCGAGCGTCGGGAGATCCAGTGCGACTTCATCGCCGGCTGCGACGGCTTCCACGGCATCAGCCGGCCGAGCATACCGGCCGACCGCATCACCGTCTTCGAGCGCATCTATCCCTTCGCCTGGCTCGGCGTTCTCGTCGAGGCGCCGCCGACGCGCGATGAGCTCGTCTACACCCATCATGAGCGCGGCTTCGCGCTCCTCACGATGCGCACGCCAAGGCTGAGCCGGCTTTATCTCCAATGCGCACCCGATGAGGCTGAAACGAACTGGCCGGACGACAGGATCTGGGAGAAACTCCGCCTCCGGACGGCGGGAGGCGAGGGCTGGCAGCTCTCAGAAGGCCCCATCGTGCAAAAAGGCATAACGGAGATGCGCAGCTTCGCCGTCGAGCCCATGCACTATGGCCGCCTCTTCCTGGCCGGAGATGCGGCACACATCGTGCCGCCGACCGGTGCCAAAGGCATGAATCTGGCGATCGCCGATGTCCGCGTCCTCGCGCGCGCTTTGACCGCCTTCTATAAGGAAGGCCGCGAGGACGCGTTGGCGGGCTATTCGCGCGTCTGCTTGCGCCGGGTCTGGAAGGTGCAGCGGTTCTCGTGGTGGATGACGCAGCTTCTGCACCGTTTCGACGACGACAATGCGTTCGACCGCCGGCGCCAGCTCGCGGAGATCGACTACATCACCAGCTCGCGTGCCGGCGCGATGACTTGGGCCGAGAACTATGTCGGATTGCCGATGGAGTGGGAATAACGATGCCCTTCATCGGGCGCGGCTGAGGCTGGTACGGCCCTCCCGGAGGTCCGGCGCGCGCTCCTCACATCGCCCGCACTTTTTCCAGGAAGCGATCGACCCTGCCTTCGAGGTCCTTCGCCTGTCCTGCGAGCGACCGCGACTCGGTGAGGACGCTCGCGGCGTTCTGGCCGGTGTCGGATGCCGCCGCGGTGACGCCGCCGATGTTCTGCGACACTTCGCGGGTGGCAGCCGACTGCTCCTCGACCGCGCTCGAGATCGAGGTGCTGATCTCGCTGACCTGCGCAATGATCCGGGCGATTTCGCGGATGGCGCCGGCGGCGCCGTGGCTGCAATCCTGGATGCCCTTGATTTGCGCTGAGATCTCTTCCGTCGCCTTCGCGGTCTGCGTGGCCAGCGACTTGACTTCCGAGGCGACCACCGCAAACCCTTTGCCGGCTTCACCGGCGCGTGCCGCCTCGATCGTGGCGTTGAGCGCCAGAAGATTGGTCTGACCGGCGATATTGGCGATCAGCTCGCTGACATCGCCGATCTTGGCCGCGGCGCTGACGAGGTCGCCGACCATCTTTTCCGACATCTGCGCCTCATCCACGGCCACCCCGACGACACGGTTGGCTTCGGCGATCTGGCGCGAGATCTCGCCGACCGAAGCGGTCAGCTCCTCGGCGGCGGTGGAGACGGTCGAGGATTGGTTGTTGGTCTGTTCGGCGGCGGCCGCCAGCGACCCGGCCGCGCTCTGCATCGCCCCGGCAGACGTGGCGAGCGCGCCGACCAGGCCCTTGACGCCCGACTCGAAATCCTGCGCCAGGGCGGCGTTTTCCTGCTTGCGCTTCGACAGGTCAACGGCGAATTTGACCACCTTCCAGAGCTTGCCGTTGAGATCGAGTACTGGGTTGTAGGTGGCTTCGATCCACACGACCTTGCCGTGCTTGCCGATGCGCTTGTACTGGGCGGCCTGATATTTCCCCTGCCGGAGGCTTTCCCAGAACTGCCGGTACTCGGCACTGTCCTTGTAGGCGGGCTCGACGAACATGCTGTGGTGCCGGCCTTTGATCTCGTCGAGCGTGTAGCCAAGAAGCGTCAGGAAGTTCTCGTTCGCGGTGAGGATCGTCCCGTCCAACCCGAATTCGATGACGGCCTGAGACCGGCTGATCGCCTCCACCTTGCCCGCGAGATCGGCGTACACCGCCTTTTGCTTCGACACATCGGTGGCGAATTTCACTACCTTGTAGGGACGCCCCTGCCGGTCGAGAATTGGGTTGTAGGAAGCTTCGATCCAGACTTCCCGCCCGCCTTTGCCGAGGCGCTTGTACTGCGCCATTTGATATTCGCCGCGGCCGAGCTTCTGCCAGAACTGCCGGTATTCGGCGCTGTCCCTGTAGCCGGGCTCGACGAACATGCTGTGGTGCCGGCCCTTGATCTCTTCCAGCGTATAGCCCATCGCTTTGAGGAAATTCTCATTGGCGGTGAGGATCGTTCCGTCCAGCTTGAATTCGATGATCGCCTGCGACCGATCCAGCGCGGCCAGGATTGCGGCCTTGTCCCCACCGGGGAGGAGAGCTGTCATCGGGTTTCCCTTCCCATCGCGATACTCGGATCCACGCTCGACGTTTTTGCAATTGGGGTGCACGAGATAATCAATCGGGTTCACCACATAATCTTGAGCAAAATTGTCTAAATAACCCGTAAAAATAGATGGTTCCCGGCCTATACTTGGCGCACGCTGAAAAATGGTGGTCGATTTACTCGCGCGCTGCGGCGAGCGCCGCCGCGCGATGGAGGACCGGTCGGGTGAGCGAAGGCTCACCGCGACCGGTGCCCGAAGAGCGTCAGAACATATACCGCAGCCCCATTGTCACCGTATGCTCGCGCAAGTCGGTCTTGAGCGGAGCGACCGCGCCGGCGCTGTTGCTCGCGCCCGTCTCCGCTTCGCCAAGATCGAGATAGCGATAGGCCACATCCAAGGTGACGTTCGGCGCAACGGGGTATCCCACGCCGGCGCCGAGGCCATAGGCGAAGCTCGTGCGCGTATTGCCGTTGATCGCGGTCCCGCCGCCGAGCGAGGTGTCAAGCGTATCGACGGTGTTGCTCGCAGCGCCGAGACCCGCGTCGACATAGGGCTGAAAGGGGCCGAAGGCCTGAGGCATGAGGCCGTTGAGGTCGATGTACCCGTTGACCATGCCGACCCAGGAATTCATATGGGCGGCATTGCCGGAGCCGGAAAATTTCATCGACGGCAGATACGACATCGTGGCGTCCCACCGCAGATAGGGCAGAAGCCGTGCGCCGAGACCGACGTCGAAGATGCCGGAATTGCCCGTATTCCCATTCAGCCGCTCACCCGGTCCAAGCAGGCTGTCGGAGGCGAAGGGTTCCGTGCTTTTGAGATCGGCGCCGGCCGAGAACGCGCCGCCGGCATCGCCGCGCATATAGAACTGACCGAAGGACCACAGGCCGACCGGCGCGCCGGCAGGCGCGGCCTGCTGGGCCATCGCTGGAACCGCGGCGACCAGCGACGCGGCAAGGGCAAGTCCTGGAACAAACCTCATGCGAAGATCTCCACTCGATGCGTCCGCGCATGACGGCGAGAGCCTCGGCCCTGGCGGACAAAAGGGTCACGAGACGACCCCGCCGCGTCTTAGGCCGCGTGTCGTCGCCGCAGCCCCGGCGATCGAGCCGGTTTTTGTGCATCAAATCTGGACAGGGCGCGGGGATAAGTGATCTCTAGGGTGCCTATCGATGCTTGACGCGGCTCGAAGGGATCCGCGGCCGGAGGCGACAGCGATAGGACGCTGGCGAGCGGTCGCGAGCTGCCTCTCAGCGGCGTCAAGCGCCGCGGTCAGCCGGAAAGGCTCATGGTCGTTTTGGGACGCTGGTCACGCATTCTTGGCGCTCTCGCGGTTTCGGCGCTGTTCCTGATGCTGATCTCGAGCTGCGGCGCGGAGCATACATCTCCACCCGCTTCCCGCGATGCGACCGATCTGGCGCTGATCCGCAAGGTCGTCCGCCAGGTCCAGCAAAGCTACGTCCGGCCGGTCGATGCCGACGCGCTTGTGTCGGACGCGGTCAAAGGCATGGTCAGCCATCTCGACCCGCACTCCGAATATCTGGATGAGCAAGAATACCAGGACATGATGAGTGACAGCCGCGGCGAGATCGAAGGCATCGGTGTCGATATCGATCAGGTGAAGGGCGCGCTGCTGGTCGTGACCGCGGTTGACGGTGGCCCCGCCGCCCGCGCAGGAATCCGCCCCGGCGATCGCATTCTGAAGCTCGATCAGCAACCGATCGTCGGCTGGACCATTGACGCCTTGATGCACCGGCTGCGCGGCCCGGCCGGGACCACCGTCACGCTCACCATCGCACGCGATCGTCAGGCATCCTTCACGGTCGCCGTGACCCGCGCGCTGGTTCACTTCACCTCGGTAGCGTGGGCTCTCGAGCCGAACGCGATCGGCTACGTCCGAATCAGCCAGTTCACGGAGAGCACTCCGGCCGAACTCACGGATGCCATTGTGCGGCTGAAGCGGGGGCGACGCCTCAAAGGCTTCGTCCTCGATCTGCGCGACGATCCCGGCGGCTTGCTCGATTCCGCGGTGACCGTCGCGTCGGACTTTCTCGACGGCGGCACGGTGGTTGCAACGCATGGCCGCAGCGACGAGGACGATGACGTCTATACCGCGCCGGACCAGGGCGACCTCATCCGTGGCACGCCGATGGCGGTACTGATCAACGGATATTCCGCATCGGCCGCAGAAATCGTTGCGGGCGCGCTGCAGGATCGCCATCGCGCCGCCGTCCTCGGGACGCAAAGCTTCGGCAAGGGCTCCGTCCAGACGATTTTTCCCCTCGAAGGTCAGGGTGCGCTTCGGCTGACGACGGCGCTCTATTTCACGCCGTCGGGCCGCTCGATCCAGGGCAGTGGCATCACCCCCGATATTGTCGTTTCGCTCCCGCGAGAAAAGCGCGAGCCGGATGCGGTGGTGACGCATGAGGGGGACTTGCCGGGGGCGTTGACCGCCGCGGCTTTGGAGGGGACAAACCCGGCCGGGCGGGCGGCGCCAAGCCAAAGGCTGACGGCCAGCCAGGATGAAGCGCCCATCGATCCCGCGATCATCGGCACGCCGATGGATGATCAACTCGAGGCCGCGCTGACGCTCTTTGCTAGTCATGAGACGACGCGCGCGAGCATCGACCGGGGCGAGCACTGAGCGCAGATCGGCAGCCGAGTGAGAGGGCGCTTGCGGCGGGGGCGGGCATGTTGGGCTGGCGTGCCCCGCCACGCTTCCTCCTGGTGTTGATCCTGATCGTCGGCGCCGCACTACGCGGCTGGCGTCTTGCGACCAGCGCCTTTGTCGTCCCCTACTACTTTGCCGGCGTCCGCAGCATGGCGAGCAGCTGGCACAATTTCTTTTTCAACGCCTTCGATCCGGCCGGCTTCCTCTCGCTCGACAAGCCGCCAGTCGCCTTCTGGATTCAAGCCGCTAGCGCCAGACTGTTCGGTTTCAGCACGCTCACCGTACTGCTGCCGCAAGTCCTGGAAGGCCTCGCCGCGATCGCCATACTCCATGTTCTGGTGCGGCGGCGGTTCGGGGAGGGAGCGGGCCTGCTCGCAGCCTTGTTTCTGGCCTTGACCCCGATCAGCGTCGCGGTCGACCGCTCGAACAATACCGAGAGCTGCCTGGTGCTGACGCTTCTCGTCGCGGCCTGGGCGCTGAGCCGGTCGGTCGAGTCCGGCCGTCTCGCTGATCTGCTCCTCTCCGCGGCCGTCATCGGCATCGGCTTCAACGTCAAGATGCTCATGGCCTTCGGGGTCATTCCGGCCTTCCTGATGGTTTACCTTCTGGGCGCTCCGGTACCGCGCTGGCGCCGCTTGGGACAGCTTTCACTAGCGGCGCTCGTCTTGGCGATGGTGTCGCTGTCGTGGAGCGTCGCCTACCAGCTGACGCCGGCGGCAAGCCGGCCTTTCGTCGACAGCACCACCGACAATTCCATGCTCGAGCTCGCCGTCGTGCACAACGGTATCGAACGTTTTGTTCATCGGTCGCGCATTGCCGGCGGCGCTCATGCCCTGCCGGCGTCGACAACGCCGACCTCTGCGGGTCTGGCGGCTCGCTGGCGCGGATGGAGAGCCGTGCCGGCCGGGGTCCTGCGCCTCGCCGCGCCGAGCCTTGCTTCGCAAATCGGATGGTGGATGCCATTGGCGCTGTTGGGTGGCGTTGCCGCTTGGCTATGGCCGCGACGGCCGCCTGCGGCGCAAATGCTGGCACTGGCGATGTGGGCGGGCTGGGCCCTTGCGTATGGCCTCGTGTTCAGCAGTGCGGGCGGCATCTTTCACGGCTATTACCTCGCGGTGATGGCGCCGGCGCTTGCTGCGCTTGCCGGCATCGGGGCGGTGGCGTTGTGGTCGCTGTACCGGTCGCGATCGGCGGCGGGGCTGATGCTGCCAGGCGTGATCCTGGTCACCGGCTTGTGGCAGGCGCACATTCTCTATGGGGACGCGGCAGGATCGACGGAGCCGGGAGTGTGGGGTGTCGTAGCGCTGCTCGGCGCCAGCGCGGTTCTGGCACTGTCGTTCGCGGGCTTGTGGCTGCGCCAGCGTGAGGCTCCTCTGCCGTTCGCGTGGCTCGCGCTTGCGCTTGCGCTGTCGCTGCCGCTGACCTGGTCGATCGGGAGCGGCGTCGCCCGCGCTCGTGGCGGCTTCCCGGTGGCCGAGCCGCCG
>JASHUO010000015.1 GCA_030039975.1 Alphaproteobacteria bacterium | reverse complement strand
TTACCGCCCACATGACGAAGACAAGCGCCAGCTCCGCCGCCGTCCAGGACGCTTCGGCGGGGATCATCAGCTCCATCCGATCCATCATCGCCGCCCAGCGCGCGGTGACCGTCCAGGCGAGGGCGCAGACCAGCAGCAGCGCACCGAGGATGAGGGCGCGGTCGCGGCGGCTCAGCGGCGGTTCGAGAGGTGAATCGGCGGATGCGCTCACGACGCTGTCATCTTGCCTGAAGCAGCCCTGCCGCTCAACCGGAAGCAAAAACAGTGTTTGGAGTCGCCGCCATTGTCTTCGGCGCCGAAGCGGCAGAAGATTGGGGGATCAAAAAACCAAGTGAGGGAGGTGGGCCATGACTGCTTTGCCGAATATCGACCGGCTGCTCTCCGCGGCGACCGACAAGGGCGAGGTCCCCGGCGTCGTCGCTTTGGCGGCGACGGCGCAAGGGCCGGTTTATCAAGGTGCTGCGGGCAAGCGAGCGCTCCCCGCGGGACCTGACATGACCGTCGATTCCGTGTTCTGGATCGCCTCCATGACCAAGGCGATCACCTCGACCGCGGCGATGCAGCTGGTCGAGCGCGGCAAGCTCTCGCTCGACAAGCCGATTTCCGAAGTGCTGCCGGAACTCGCTTCGCCGAAAGTGCTCGAAGGCTTCGACGCCGCGGGCGAGCCGAAGCTCCGCCCGGCCAAGCGGCCGATCACGCTGCGCCATCTCATCACCCATACCGCGGGCTTCGGCTACGACATCTGGAGTGCTGATCTGCTGCGCTACGAGGAAAAGAAGGGCATTCCCGGCATCATCTCCTGCGAGAACCTCGCACTCACCATGCCGCTCACCTTCGATCCCGGCGACCGCTGGGATTACGGCATCAACATCGATTGGATCGGCAAGGCGGTGGAGCGGGTCAGCGGCCAGACCCTCGGCGCCTTCTTCCGCGAGAACCTGTTCGAACCGCTCGGCATGAAGGATACCGGCTTCAAGCTCGGCGAGGCACAGCGCGCGCGGCTGGTCGGCATGCATACGCGCGAGCCCAATGGCAGCCTCGCGCCGATGCCCTTCGAGATCCCGCAGGAGCCGGAATTCCAGATGGGCGGCGGCGGGCTCTACGGCACCGCCGGCGATTATCTCGCCTTCGAGCAGATGATCCTCAACGAGGGCCGCGCCAACGGCAAGCAGGTGCTGAAGCCCGAGACCGTCCGCGCCATGGGCGAGAACCAGATGGGCGCGCTCAATGTGCGCCTGCTCAAGACCGCGATCCCGCCCTATTCCAACGATGCCGAATTCTTCCCCGGCATGGTGAAGAAATGGGGCCTGGGCTTCATGATCAGCACCGAACGCGTCCCCGGCGGGCGGAGCGCCGGCAGCCTCACCTGGGCCGGCCTCGGCAACACCTATTTCTGGATCGACCCGGCCAAGCGCATCGCCGGCGTCATCATGATGCAGCTCGTGCCCTTCGCGGACGGCAAGTCGCTCGATCTCTACGACAAGTTCGAAAAGGCAATCTACGCCGCAGTCGCGTAGTGGATTGATCGTTTTCTTTGACGTCATGGCCGGGCCGGCCGAAGGCCGAGTCCCGGCCACCCACGTCAAGCAGCGGGATCGCATTTGCCGCCACGTCTGCGGCAGGAGAAGATTCACCACGGAGGCAGGGAGATCACAGAGAAGGGAAGAATGGCGCGCTTCGCGCCAAGCACTTGTTCTCCGTGTCCTCCGTGCCTCCGTGATGAAATTTCTTTCGTCGGATGAGCTTCCGTCGGCGCTCGACATGCAAGCGCTCGCGCGGAAGAGAGGCGCGAATTTGTGAACGCGTTCAGAATCTCGTATAGTTTCGTGCAACGCCGCTCGAGACGGCGATAGCGGGAGGGTCGAGCGATGCGCAGATTGCTGGGCAATCGCTGGTGGGTTGTCTTCGCCTCGGTGTGCGGCCTCATCGTCGGCGCCGGGCCGATCAACGTCTTCGCCATGAACGTCTTTCTGAAACCGGTGACCGAGGATCTCGGCATCGGCCGCGGCCTCTTCGGCTCGGCGATGACCTTCAACTCGGCGGCGAACGCTATCGCCTGCCCGATCATCGGCTGGGCGATCGCGCGTTGGGGCTTTCGTCGCGTCATGGTGCCCGGCCTTTTGCTCGCCGCCCTGGCCACGGCGTCCTACGGTCTCATCCAGGCATCGCCCTTCGCGCTCACCTATCTCATCTTCGTCATCGGCGGTTTCGTGGCGGGCTGCCAGTCGCCGATCCCCTACGCCACGGCGATCGGGCAATGGTTCGATCGCCAGCGCGGCATCGCCTTGGGCATCGGCATCGCCGGCGTCGGCCTCGGCACGGCGCTGGTGCCGAAGCTCGCCGATCGCTTGATCGACGCGTTCGGCTGGCGCTGGGCCTTTGTCGGGCTCGGCGTTGCGCTGCTGGCGGTCGCCTTCATCCCGGTGACGCTGTTCCTGCGCGAGCCGCCCGATCTTGCGGAACGCCGGCGGCGCGAGGCCGGGCGGCTGCCGGCAGGGGCGCTCCCCGGAACGACCGTCGGAGCGGCGCTCAGGGGCGGCCTGTTCTGGGCATTGACCGGCGCGTTCTTCCTTGACGTCATCGCCATCAACGGCACCTTGACGCAGATCGTGCCGCTGCTCACCGATCGCGGTATTCCCCGCAGTGCCGCGACCGACGCGCTGGCGGCGGCGGGCCTCGCGCTGATCCTCGGCCGCATGCTCTCCGGCTGGGCTCTCGACCGCTTCTGGGGCCCCTATGTCGCCATTGCCTTCTTCGTCCTGCCGATGATCGGCATCGCCCTGCTGGCCAGCGGGGCGGGCGGCGCCGCGCCGCTTCTCGGCGCGGTCTTTTGCGGCCTCGGCATCGGCGCCGAAGTCGACCTGATGGCCTTCTTTGCCAGCCGCTACTTCGGCCTCAGGGATTACGCCAAGATCTATGGCGTCATGTTCGGCCTCTTTTCCTTCGGCGTCGGCATCGGCCCGGCGCTCTCCGGCGTGAGCTTCGACCGCTTTCATTCCTATGTGCCGATCTTCCTCGTCTACGCAGCGATGCTGCTCGTGACCTGCGTCATCTTCCTGCGCCTCGGCGCCTATCCCTATCCCGCGCCGGCGCGCATGCCAGAGGCAAAGACGAAGGTCGCGGCGGCAACGCGTTGAGCATCATCAGGAGGCTTGTGATGAGCATCATCGATGCGGATCGGGTCGACGAAGCGAGGAGCGAAGCCGCGCGCTCGCCGCGTGCCGAAATCGACATCGTGCGCACCGGCCCCGGCACGCCGGGCGGGCGTTTCCTGCGCCGCTTCTGGACCGCCATCCATCGCAGCGAGGATCTGGCGAAGGGGCAGGCGAAGCCGATCCGCATCCTCTGCGAGGACTTCACGCTCTATCGCGGCGAGAGCGGCATCGCGCGCGTCATCGATCAGCGCTGCCCGCATCGCGGCGCGCTCCTCCATCTCGGCTGGATCGAGGGCGAGGACATCCGCTGCGTCTATCACGGCTGGAAGTTCGATTGCACCGGCCAATGCGTCGAGCAGCCGGCCGAGGAGGCCGGCTTCGCCCGCAAGGTGAGTCTCCGCACCTATCCGACGCGGGAGTATCTCGGGCAAATCTTCGCCTATTTCGGCGAGGGCGAACCGCCGCCCTTCCCGCCTTATCCCGGTCCTCAGACCGAGGGCTTCATCGATGTGTGGAATCCCGAGACAGTGCCCTGCAACTACCTGCAGTCCTTCGAGAACACGATGGACGAGGTGCATGTCGCCTTCGTCCATCGCCCCGGCGGCTCGCATGCCAAGATCTTCGATCTGCCGATCATCACCGCGGAAGAGACCGATTGGGGCATGATCCGCTACGGCACGCGCCAGAACGGCAAGGTGCGCGTCACCCTGCACTATGCGCCGAGCACCGTTCGCGTCATCGTGCCGCCGCTCGTCGGCATGGAGTGGCAAGGCGGCTGGGTCGAGATCTTCTTCAACCTGACGCCGATCGACGACGAGAACCATCTCTGGCTCGTCTCGGCGCATGTGCCGCTCACCGGGGCCATGGCAGACGCCTACCGCGTGAAGCGCGCGGAGTACTCGCGCAAGGTGGCGGCGACCGCGCCGGCGCTGCAAGTCGCGCTCGAGCTCATCGCCGGCAAGCACCGCTACGCCGATGTGCGCCATCCCGATCTTGCGGTCGTGCAGGACATAGCGACGCAAGCCGGGCAGGGACGCTTCACCGACCGCTCGAAGGAGCATCTCGGCCGCTCCGACGCCGGCATCATCCTGTGGCGCAAGATCCTGACGCGCGAGCTCCGCGCCATCGCCGAAGGCCGCGAGCCCAAACGATGGACACCGGCGCCGGCGAGCGTCGTGCCGGTCCCGGGCTTCTGAGCGGCAGGAGAGCGCGATGGCCGTCAACCCTGACCTGCGCGCGCGCGAGCGGCGCCTTGCCGCCGATCTCGATCTCGCGCGCACCGGCCCCGGCACGCTCGCGGGGCGCTTTCTGCGGCAGTTCTGGCTGCCGGTCTTCCGCGCCGAGGATCTGCCCAAGGGCCATGCCAAGCCCATCCGCATCATGAGCGAGGACTACACGCTCTATCGCGGCGAGTCCGGCGCGGCGCAAATCATCGACCAGCGCTGCCCGCATCGCGGCGCGCTCATGCATCTCGGCTGGGTCGAAGGCGACGACATCCGCTGCGTCTATCACGGCTGGAAGTTCGATCGCACCGGGCAATGCCTGGAGCAGCCGGCAGAAGAGCCGGGCTTTGCCCGCAAGATCCGCACCGGCGTCTATCCGACGCGCGAGCATCTGGGCCTCGTCTACGCCTATTTCGGCGCCGGCGAGCCGCCGCCCTTTCCGCCCTATCCGGCGCCGCTCGGCGACGGCCTCATCGAGAATCCGGCGCCGCCGGTCATCGCTTGCAACTACCTCCAATGCTTCGAGAACAGCCTCGACGAGGTGCATGTAAGCTTCGTCCACCGCACCGGCGGCTCGCATCAGGGCATGTATGACCTGCCGGCGATCGGCGCCGAGGAGACGGAGTGGGGCGTGCTCCGCACCGGCGAGCGCCAAGGCGAGAAGCGCCTCAGCCTTCACTATATGCCGAGCTGCACCCGCGTCGTCGTGCCGCCGATGAAGGGCTTCGACGGCGTCGGCGGCTGGAAGGAGCTCTATCTCAACTTCGTGCCGATCGACGACGAGAGCTGCCAGTGGTTCATCATCTACCACGTGCGCGTCACCGGCCGCGACGCCGAGATCTATCTCGCCAAGCGCGAGGACTATGCGAAGAAGCTCGCCGCCGCCGGACCCGCGCCCGATCTCGCGCGCGAGGTGATCGCCGGACGGCTGCCGTTTGCCGCGATCGACCATCCCGACCTCGTGCGCGTCCAAGACGTCGCGGTGCAGGCGGGGCAGGGCGCGATCGCCGACCGCGCGGCCGAGCATCTCGGCCGCTCCGACCGCGCCATCATCCTGTGGCGGCGGATTCTCGCCCGCGAGATGATCGCGCTCGCCGAAGGGCGCCCGCCCAAGGCCTGGACACCAGCGCCGGCCAGCGTCGTGCCGACCTTGGGGTTTTAATCTCAGATCCAGACATCGTTCTCGGCCGTGCGCTCGCCGCCAGCGTCACCCGTATTGCGCACACCGCGGGGCTCGATCAGCAGCAGCTTCACCTCGCCTTCCGCATAGGGCTTGTGTTCGACGCCTTTGGGCACGACGAACATCTCGCCCGGCCCGATGCGCACCGCCCCGTCGCGAAAATCGATGCGCAGCACGCCTTCGATCACCACGAAGGTCTCGTCCGTGTCGGCGTGCTGGTGCCAGACGAAATCGCCTTGCAGCTTGACCAGCTCCAGGCGAACTCGCTAAGCGAGTTCGTCCGCGGCGGCCGACAGCGATTGCGTAGCAATCGCGAAAGGCCGCACCGTGCGGGCTTTCGCGGTTGCAAGTGCAACCGCTGTCGCCCGCTCGCGACAACGCTCCGCGTTGCGCGGCCGAGAAGGACTTTGCACCATTTTAGACGCCGCGATATCGTCCGGTAGTCGCCGATCTTGGGGAGCGCATGATGACCCACACAATCGAGCAGATCTCGGCCGAATGTCACCGCATCCTCGCCGCCGATCCCGGGCAGGCCGGGCGCCAGAAACTGTGCCGCCTTTTGGAAGATGTCCTCAAGGACGAAGCCTTTGTCGCGCGCTATCTCGGCGACGAGGTGGGTGAGCGCAAGGTACTCTATGAGGATCCCGAGCTGGGCTTCTGCCTTCTGGGTCACGTCTATACCGGCGCGCGCGAGAGCCGGCCGCATGATCACGGGCCGTCCTGGGCGATCTACGGACAGGCGCGCGGCGTCACCGAGATGAGCGACTATGCCCTGATCGAGGCGGCGCAGGAAAGCAAGCCCGGCAAGGTCCGGCACGTCCGCACCTACACGCTGACCCCCGGCATGGCGCATCTCTACAACGAGGGCGACCTGCACTCGCCGCGCCGCACCGGCCCAACACGGCTGCTGCGCGTCGAAGGCCTCAACATGGACAAGGTAAAGCGGCGCGCCTACGAGCTGGTATAAGGGGCTGGAGCATCTCCGCTTCTGCCAGACGATGCTAGCCAAAGCCTGACAAAATCCCCCTCCCCCCTTGAGGTCAAGGCGAGCGCGCGCAGCGCGTTCGTCCGCGGCGGCGGCAGCGATTGCGCAGCAATCGCGGGAGCCGCACAGTTCGGACTGGCCTCACCTTCGGCAGCGCGTCAGCGCTGCCGGGTGGGGGGTAGCCGCGGGCTCGCGCTGTCAAGCAAAGGCGCCTCTTGAGGGGTGCAATGGTACCATCGCGCAACCGCGCTCTTTGACATCGTGCAGGATGTTTCACGTGTGACACACCGCGTTTGGCGCCGGGGGCGTCGCCGAAAAAAATGCCCCCGGTGTACACCAGGGGCGTAGCTCGTTCCCGGCGCCGAGGCGCCGCTAATTGATCAGCCCGTAGAACTTGCCGGCATTCTCGCAGGTGATCTTGAATGTCGCCTCGGGCGAGAGATGGCCGAACTGCTCGGCGATGTATTTCGAGGATTCCGGCCAGACGCCGTCGCCATGCGGGTAGTCGCAGCCCCACATCAGCGATTCCACGCCCATGTCCTCGACCAGCTTGCCGCCGATGCGG
>JASHUO010000002.1 GCA_030039975.1 Alphaproteobacteria bacterium | reverse complement strand
GATGAGCGGCCGGTCCTTGTAGAGGCGGATATAGGGATCGTCCTTCGGCAGGCTGCGCTGCATGCTGGCCGCCACTTGCGGCGTCAGATCGATGCCGACGAGATCGAGCAGGCCGAAGACGCCGGTCCGCGGCATGCCGAAAGGCCGGCCCATGATCGCATCGGCTTCTTCGACGGTGAGGCCGAGATCGAAGGCGGCCTGCAGCGCCGACTGGATCCACATGCCGCCGATGCGGTTGGCGATGAAGCCCGGCGTGTCCTTGGCGTGGATCACGCCCTTGCCGAGGCGGAGATCGCAGAAGGCGTCGAGCGCGCGCACGGCCTCGGCGCGCGTCTTCGGCCCGGCGACGATCTCGAGCAGGCGCATATAGCGCGGCGGATTGAAGAAATGGGTGATGAGGAAGTCGCGCTGAAAGCTTTCGGGCATGCCGGCGACGAGATCGCGCAGCGGGATGGTCGAGGTGTTGGAGGAGACGATCGAGCCGGGCTTGCGCGCCGCCTCGATCTTCGCGTAGGTCGCGTGCTTCACCTCGAGCTTTTCCAGCACCGCCTCGACGATCCAGTCGCAATCGGCGAGCTTGGCGAGATCATCCTCGAGATTGCCGGGCGTGATGAGCCGCGCCGCATCGCGATGCATCAGCGGCGCGGGATCGGTCTTGAGCAGCCGCTCGACCGCCTGCTCGGCGACGATGTTGCGGTTCTTGGCTCCGGGCGGGACGATGTCGAGAAGCAGCACCGGCAGGCCCGCATTGGCGACATGCGCGGCGATGCCGCCGCCCATCACGCCCGAGCCGATGACCGCGACTTTGCCGATCGCCATGGCGTGCCTCCGCTCAGCTGCGCTCGAGGATGGTGGCGATGCCCTGACCGCCGCCGATGCATTGCGTCGCCAGCGCGTAGCGCTTGCCCTCGCGCGCGAGCAGCGAGGCCGCCTTGCCGGTGATGCGCGCGCCGGTGGCGCCGAGCGGATGGCCCAAGGCGATGGCGCCGCCATCGAGGTTGGCCTTTGCCTCGTCGATGCCGAGCTCGCGCATGCAGGCGATCGCCTGCGAGGCGAAGGCCTCGTTGATCTCGACGATGTCGATGTCCTTGATGGCGAGCCCGGCGCGCTTCAGCGCCTTTTGCGCCGCCGGCACCGGACCAATGCCCATGATCTCCGGCGCGCAGCCGGCGACGGCGATGCTCTTGAGCCGCGCCAGCACCGGCAGATTGTTGCGCTTGGCATACTCCTCGGTCGCGACCAGCACCGCCGCGGCGCCGTCGGTCAAGGGCGACGAGGTCGCCGCCGTCACCGAGCCCTGCGCATCGAAAGCGGGCTGCAGCGCCGACAGCGCCTCCTGCGTCGTGTCCGGGCGGATGCAGCCATCCTGATCGACCGTGCCGTCCTTCGCCTTGATCGGCACGATCTCGTCCTTGAACTTGCCGGAAGCCTGGGCGGAGGCCGCCTTTTTGTGGCTCTTGACCGCCAGCTCCTGCTGATCCGTGCGCGTCACCTGATATTTCCGCGCGACGTTCTCGGCGGTCTGGCCCATCGAGATGTAGGCCTGGGGATAATCCTTGGCGAGGCCGGGATTGGGCAGCGGGTTGAAGCCGGTCATCGGCACGCGGCTCATCGATTCGACGCCGGCGCAGATGAAGGCGTCGCCGGCGCCGAGCTGGATCGAGCCGGCCGCGATGTGGATCGCCTGCATCGAGGAGCCGCAGAAGCGGTTGACCGTGGCGCCGGCGACGCTCAGCGGCAGATGCGCGAGAAAGCCGACGATGCGGCCGATATTGAGCCCCTGCTCGCCCTCGGGGATGGCGCAGCCGACGATGACGTCCTCGATGTCCTTGGGGTCGATCTTGCTGCGCTCGACCAGGGCGGCGATGACTTGCGCCGCCAGATCATCGGGCCGCACGCGGGCGAGCGCGCCCTTCTTGGCGAAATGGAAGGGCGAGCGCGCATAGCCCGCGATCACGACATTCTTCATGGCGTTCCTTTCCGGCCGGCGGTGCGTCCCGCCGCCTCCTTGCGACGAATGCTGTCCTCGATCTCGGCGCCGATCTCGCGCAGCTCCTTCAAGGTAAGCGCGATCTCCTGCTGCTGGCGCTCGAGCTCGGCGATGCGGGCGCGGCCTTTGATCAGCGTGGCGCGGAGCTGCTCCAGATGATCGGCGTCGACATCATAGAGGTCGAGCAGCTCCTTGATGTCGGCAAGCGCGAAGCCGAGGCGCTTGCCGCGCAGGATGAGCTGCAGCCGGGCGCGGTCGCCGGCGCCATAGATGCGGTTGCCGCCGATGCGCTGCGGCCGCAGCAACCCCTGATCCTCGTAAAAGCGGATGGCGCGCGGCGAGATCCCAAGCTCGGCCGAGAGGTCGCCGATGGCGTAAAGCCGCTCGACGCCGGACGCGGCGGGAACGGCAGGATGTGACGTTGACGTCAAGGACATGACGTTAACGTAAGGAACCGGCAGGCCATTGTCCAGCGAAAAATGCCGGGCTTGGTCTCACACCTCCCGGATGGTGGCGTTGCCGAGCTGCTCGAGCTCGGGGCGGTCGCGGATGATGATCCAGCCTTCGTTCAGCTCGATGAAGCCGCG
>JASHUO010000014.1 GCA_030039975.1 Alphaproteobacteria bacterium | reverse complement strand
GGCCGTCGATGCTGATCGCCGCCTTGAAGCTCAGGACGCGCAATCTCGGGCCGATCCTCGATGCCTGCGGCTGGGCGGTCAACACGCGGCTGCGCCTCAATATTCCCTTCGGCACCGCGCTGACCGCTTTGGCGCATCTCCCGCCACAGGCGGAACGCTCGCTCAGCGATCCCTATGCCGATAAGCGCCGGCCCTGGCCGCTTTATGGCGCCATCGTCATCGTGCTGGCGGCGCTGATCGCGGCGTGGCGGCTGGGGCTGTTCAAGCGGTGGATCGGCGGGTAGGGGCGCTGATCGTTCACCATTTTCGCCTTTCCCGCGAAAGCGGGAATCCAGAGCCACAAGCTCCGCTCTTTGCATCTGAGGCTGCTGGATGCCCGCTTTCGTGGGCAAGGCGATGAGCGGAAGCGGCGTTAGCCTTTGTAAGCCACCCCACTTGTATTACCCGACCCCATCTGCTCGCGCCCAAGTTTTGGGCAGATCGAAGCGCGGCGCGGCCAGTGAATGGACAGGCCTGCGCGCCGGCAGCGCCTTGGCCGCGACCCCGTGAATGGCACGGTCGTTGCACGACTCGGGGCAACGCGTCCCTGGCAAAGGAAGGGTTCCTCATGCTGTCGCGCCGGGCGTTTCTCGGATCGGCTATTGCTGCCTCCGCCGCTGGTCTCGGCGGGCCGGTCCGTGCCGAGGAGACGGTCACCATACGGATGGGCGTGATGAAGCTCATCCACTCGATCACGCCTTATTTTTACGAGCGCTTCCTCCCGGCCGGCTATCGCATCGAGATCATTCCCTTCTCGACCCCGACCGACGTCAAGGATGCGGTGGTGACGGGTTCGGTCGATTTCGGGACCTTCGGCATCGCCGCCGCGATTCTGGGATCGGTCGCCCATCAGCCGGTCGTCGTCTACGGCTCCGAATGCAACAAGGGCATGGCGGTGGTGGCGCGCAAGGATTCGCCGATCGCGGCGATCACCGACCTCAAAGGCAAGCAGGTGGGCATCCTGCCCGGCACGACGCAACAGGTCTTCTTCTATGAGCGGCTGCATATGGTCGGCATGACGCCGCAGGACATCCGCGAGGTGCGCATCGGCTTTGCCGACATGCCGGCCGCCTTGGCGCGCGGCGATATCGACGCCTATGTTGGCGCCGAGCCGGGGCCGAGCCTCTCGCTGGTCGATGGCAGCGGCAAGATCGTGGAGTATCCCTATTCCACGCCGATGGGCAGCCTCAACATGATCCTCGCGACCCATGGCGAAACCCTCGCCAAGCAGCCGGATCGGGTGATGATGATGCTCGATCTGCAGCGCCAGGCGAGCGCCTATGCCATGGCGCACCCGGGCGAGATCGTGGCGATGACGGTGCAGAAGCTCGGCCTCAACAAAGCCGCGGTGGCGCGCGCGGTGAGCAATGTCGAGCTGGATTGGCAGATGACGCCGCTCATGGTCGATGAGGTCCATTCCTACGCCGAGCACATGCTCGCCTTGAAGCAGATCCGCGCGCTGCCGGATTTCAGCACCTTCCTAGCGCCGCAATTCTCGGAACAGCTGGCGAAGCGTGCTTGAGTGGCGATGGGCGCCCGCGCGCAAATGCCGCCGGGACCGGTTGCTTTCGTGCTGCCGGTCCTGCTGCTCGGGCTGTGGTGGGCGCTGACGCGCAACCATCCTGACGGACTCATTCCGCAGCCCGGCCAGATCGCCAGCGAGTTCGTCGACCTCGCGGGACTCGCCGGCAACAATGATTCCTTCAGCGGCACGCTGTGGCTCAATCTCCTCGCTTCCGCCGAGCGGGTCTATGGCGGCTTTCTGCTGTCGGCGAGCCTGGCGCTGCCGCTCGGCCTGCTGATCGGTCAGCTCCCGCTCTTCCGCCGCATGCTCGACAGCACCTTGCAGGTGCTGCGCCCGGTGCCGGTGACGGCCTGGCAGCCGCTGTTCCTCATCCTGTTCGGGCTCGGCTCGCACACCGCGCTGCTGCTGGTGACCCTGGGCTGCTTCTATCCCATCCTGCTCAACACGATCCTCGGCGTGCGCAGCGTCGAGCCGCGGCTGCTGGAAGCGGCGGCGATGCTCGGCGTCTCGCGCTCGGCGATGTTTCCGAAGGTCGTCCTGCCTTCGGCGCTGCCGGGCATCGTCACCGGCTTGCGGCTGGGGTTGGGCTTCGCCTGGGTGGTGATCGTCGTCGGCGAGATCAGCGGCGTCAGAACCGGCCTCGGCGCGATGATCACCGATGCACGCGAGGTATCGCGCACCGATGTCGTCATCGCCGGGATGGTGACGATCGGTGCGATCGGTTTTCTGTCCGACCGCGCGGTTCAGCTCGCGAGTCGGCGCGTCCTGCGCTGGAGCCCACGGCATGGCGCTGATGGCTGAAGCGATCGCCGCGCGCGAGCGCGCGGCGGATCCGGTCCTCGCGATCGAGCGCGTTCACAAGCGCTTCACCGTTTCCGGCGGCGAGGTCGAGGCGTTGCGCGACGTGAACCTCGAGATCGGCCGCGGCGAGTTTCTCTGTCTCATCGGCGCCTCGGGCTGCGGCAAATCCACCTTGCTGCGCCTCATCGGCGGCTTCGAGCAGCCGAGCGAAGGCCGCATCCTGATGAACGGCAAAGAGGTGAGGGGCCCCGGATCCGAGCGCGGCATGGTGTTCCAGGATTACGGTCTCTTCCCCTGGCTTTCGGTCCGCCGCAATATCGAGTTCGGGCCGGCGGCGCGCGGCTTGCCGCGCGACCTGGTGCGGGCGGCGGGCGAGCGCTTCATCGCCATGATCGGGCTGGCGCGCTTCGCCGACGCCTATCCGCACGAGCTGTCGGGCGGCATGAAGCAGCGCGTCTCGATCGCCCGCGTCCTCGCCAATGACGCCGCCATCGTGCTGATGGACGAGCCTTTCGGCGCGCTCGATGCGATGACGCGCGAGCGATTGCAGCTCGAGCTGCTGACCCTGTGGCAGGGTACCCGCCTTACGGTGCTGTTCGTGACCCATGCGATCGAAGAGGCGATCCTGCTCGCCGACCGGATCGTGGTGATGTCGCCCAATCCCGGTCGCATCGCCGAGATCGTCCCGGTGACCTTGCCGCGGCCGCGCGATGTCGCCTCGCCCGCTTTCAACGCGCTGCGCCGAGAGCTCGCCCTGATGCTGCATGGGAGAGAGGCCGGCGCAGCGCAAACCGCCATTGGCTGAGCGGGACCGATGACCTCGCCCCGGTTTGACGGCTCGCTCGCGATCTCGAGCTTGCGCCGGCTTTACGCTGCCGGCGCGGCGACGCCGGCGGCGGTGCTGCACGCGATTTACCAGCGCATCGCGGCCCGCGGTGCGGATGGGGTGTGGATCCACCTTGTGGCGGAGGAGGCCTGTCGGCGACAGCTCGCCGCCGCGGATGATGCGCGCCGCAAGGGCGCGGTACTGCCGCTGTACGGCATACCCTTCGCCGTGAAGGACAATATCGACGTCGCCGGCATGCCGACCACCGCTGCATGCCCGGCCTTCGGCTATGTGGCCGTGGATTCGGCCCCGGCGGTCGCCAGGCTCCTGGCGGCCGGAGCGATTTGCATCGGCAAGACGAATCTCGATCAGTTCGCGACCGGGCTCAACGGCACGCGCTCGCCCTATGGCGTTTGTCCCTCGGTGTTCGATGAGCGCTATCCCGCCGGCGGGTCGAGCTCCGGCTCTGCCGTCGCGGTCGGCGCCGGTCTTGTCAGCTTCGCGCTCGGCACGGATACGGGCGGTTCGGGCCGCATCCCCGCCGGCTTCAACAACATCGTCGGGCTGAAGCCGACGCGCGGCCTGGTCTCGACCCGCGGGGTCGTTCCCGCCTGCCGGACGCTCGATTGCGTCAGCGTCTTCGCCCTCGATTGCGACGATGCCGGCGAGGTGCTGGCGCTCATCGCCGGAGCTGATCCGGCCGATCCGTTCTCGCGCCCGCCCCCCGCCGACGACAGCGAGCCGCTTCCAGCGAGCGGCCGGTTCCGCTTTGGCGTCCCGCAAGGCGCGGCGGCGGGCTTCTTCGGCGATAGCGCGGCCGCGGCGCTCTTCGCTGCGGCCATCGCGCGATGGGAAGCGCTCGGCGGAACTCCCGTGCCCGCCGATTACGCGCCTTTCGCCGAAGCGGGCAGCATGCTCTATGGCGGCGCCTGGATCGCCGAGCGCTTCGCCTCTGTCGGCGCTTTCATCGCCACGCATCCGGAGGCGGTGCTGCCGACGACGGCGGAGATCATTACCCGGTCGCAGCGCTTCCAGGCGGCGGATGTCTTTGCCCAGCTCTATCGGCTCGCCGAGATCCGCCGCGCACTGGCGCCGCTGTGGCGCGACATCGATTTTCTGGTCGTGCCGACCAGCGGCACGGCCTATACCATTGCCGACCTGCTGGCGGAGCCGGTAGAGCTCAACAACCGGCTCGGCTATTTCTCCTATCCCGTCAATCTGCTGGATCTCTCGGCGCTCGCGCTGCCCAACGGATTTCTGCCCGATGGCCCGGCGATGGGCGTGACGCTGCTCGCTCCGGCATTTTCGGAGCAGCGGTTGCTGGCGTTCGGCCGGCGCTGGCAAGCGGCGCTGGGCATCGCGCCCGGACCCGCCGGGCGGACAGATCGGCACCGTGCGCGAGAGCGCAAGTCGCAAACGCACTGACTCGGCGCAGTCAGCGCGACGGCGCGATCATTTCGACGATGACGATGTGATTCCGATCACATGTAGGGCGCTGGTGATTGGCTACCGTTTTGCGATGCCGTCGCGCCGGTTGAGTCGATGCTCCGGTCGCGGACGGCTCCAGGAAAAAAAGCGGGGCAAGGCCCCATCCGACACCCAGAGGAGGCTGGAGATGACGAGCTTCGAGGGAAGCGCTTCGGCGGAGCGTCCGCGCATCGATACCAATCTGGTGGAGACGTTGCGTTCGGCATTGCGGGGTCCGGTCTGCCGCAAAGGCGAGACGGGTTATGACGAGGCACGTTCCATCTGGAACGCGATGATCGACCGGTCGCCCGATCTCGTCATCCGCTGCGCCGGGGCTGCCGATGTAATCCGTGCCGTGCGCTTTGCCGCAGACAACCATCTCACGATCGCGGTTCGCGGCGGCGGTCACAACATCGCGGGCAGCGCCGTCGGCGATGGCGGTGTGTTGATCGACCTGTCGCCGATGAAATCGGTGCGGGTCGATCCCGAGGCGCGGCGGGCCTGGGTCGGCCCTGGCGCGACGCTGGGCGATGTCGATCGCGAGACGCAGACTTTCGGCCTTGCCGTCCCGACCGGCATCAACTCAACCACGGGCATTGCCGGGCTGACGCTCGGTGGCGGCTTCGGCTGGCTGACGCGGGCTTTCGGCATGACCATCGACAACTTGATCTCGGCCGATGTGGTCACGGCGAAGGGCGAACTGGTTCACGCGAACGCCAGCGAGAATCCCGATCTGTTCTGGGCCATACGCGGCGGCGGCGGCAATTTCGGCGTGGTCACCTCGTTCGAGTTCCGCCTTCACCCGGTCGGACCGGAAGTGTTTTCCGGCCTCGTCGTCCATCCCTTCGCCCAGGCGCAGGAGCTGCTCAAGGGCTATCGGCGGGTCGCAGCGGAGGCGCCCGACGCGCTGACCATCTGGTCGGTGATGCGCAAAGCGCCGCCGCTGCCGTTCATCCCGGCGGAATGGCATGGCCGCGAGGTATTGGTCTTCGCCGCGTGCTTCGCGGGATCGATGGCCGACGGAGAGAAAGCGGTGGCACCGCTGCGCCGTCTCGGCCAGCCGATCGCCGATGTTCTGGGGCCGCATCCCTTCGTCGGCTGGCAGTCGGGGTTCGACCCGCTGCTGACACCCGGCGCGCGCAACTACTGGAAGTCGCATGATTTCGTGCAGCTCTCCGACGATGTGATAGGCGTGGTCACGGACGCGGTCAGCCGCTTGCCCGGCCCGGAATGCGAGGTCTTCCTGGCACAAGTGGGCGGCGCGATGAGCCGCGTCGCGCCGGATGCCACGGCCTATCCGCAGCGCGGCGCGCATTTCATCATGAATGTGCATACCCGCTGGCGCGACATCGCCCAGGATCGCGCTTGCATCAGCTGGGCGCGCGAGCTGTTCCAGGCGACCGCGCCGTTTGCCACGGGCGGCGCCTACGTCAACTTTATCCCGGCGGATGAGGCGGATCGCACCGAAAAGATATATGGCGGCAACTATCGGCGCCTCACCGAGGTGAAGCGGCGTTGGGATCCGCAGAACCTGTTCCGGCTGAACCAGAATATCAGGCCGACGGCCTGAACGGTTGCGCCGGTCCTTCGGCGAATGGGGACGGGGCTTCGCGCCCCGTCCCGACTAGTTGAACATCTCCGGTCTGAGATCGCTGACCTGGACGATCACGTCGGCTGGCAAATTGGCCCGACGCGCAGCCGCGCGAATGCTTTCGGCGTTCGGCGCTTCGTACAAGCAATAGGTCTTCTTTTTATCGGCGCTGAGGAAGGAGAACAGCCATTTCACTCCTTCCTCATCATTGATCTGTTTTACGGCACTGGCAGCGTCGTTGGTGACTTCGAGCTGCTCGGCGAAGTTTCGCTCGATCAGGAAACGCGGCATAGGTTCCTCCCCCTTTCTGTCGTGCTCATCATGCTTAGCTTACAACTATGCTCCACTCGCTTGCTAATTCATAGGCCTTGAACCGCGCGCGGCGCCGCCGATACGCTCCAGCAGCGCGAACATCTTCAGCTCTTTTGCCGTTGCCGTCGCCGCCGCGAGGAGGTCTGCCGCGCGCGCCTGATCACCCCGGCGATTGCGCGCCGAGAGCATGATGGAGAATTCGTGCTGGGCATGGGCCAACCACGGCCTCGCGCGTAGACACTCGTTCATTTGCAGGGCGTACTCGAAATGCGCCTCGGCGGCAGACCAATCGCCAAGAGCGCTGGCGAGCAGGCCCAGATATCGTGCCGCAGCGCCGCAGCACAAAGTAAAGGCAGGAACCGTAACCGCCTGATCCCGGAAGGGCAGAAGCGACGCATAGATGCGTTCGGCGTGCTCGACCTCGCGCAGCCGGGCTGCGACTTCCGCGAGGTAGGTCAACGTCACCA
>JASHUO010000162.1 GCA_030039975.1 Alphaproteobacteria bacterium | reverse complement strand
GGTGCCGGCGAGCTCGGCAGCTTGCGGCGCCGCGTCGGCGAGGTCTCCGAGCGTCTCGGCCGGCGGCTTAAGATGCTGGTGGGAAAGCCCGGCCTCGATGGGCATTCCAGCGGCGCCGAGCAAGTGGCGCTGAAGGCGCGTGATGCCGGCTTCGAAGTGGTCTATGAGGGCATCCGCCTGACGCCGGCGCAGATCGTCAATGCCGCGCTCGAGGAAGGCGTCCATGTCGTCGGCCTCTCGATCCTCTCCGGCAGCCATGTGCCGCTGGTGAGCGAGGTGCTGCGCGGCATGGCGGCGCAAGGTATCGGCCATGTGCCGGTGGTGGTGGGCGGCATCATCCCGCCCGAGGATGAAGCGGAGCTGAAGCGCCTCGGCGTCGCCCGGGTCTACACCCCCAAGGATTACGACCTCACCGCGATCATCGGCGACATCGTCGAGCTCATTGCCGGCGAGCCGCGCCTCGCAGCTTAGTCGCTGTAAGAAGATTAACCACGGAGGCACGGAGGGCACGGAGAAGAGGTGGTTTGGCGCGCAAAGCGCGCCATTCTTTTTTCTCCGTGTCCTCCGTGCCTCCGTGGTGAAAATTCACTCAGCGCTAAAATCGGGTCGAGAGCCAGATGGCGAGGCGGGAGCCGGTCTTGATGGCGGCGCTGAGCGCGGCATAGCCGGGCGCCGCTTCGGCACCGTGCCCAAGCGCAATCTCGCGATGCTCGAGCTCGTCGCGGCGGAACTCGTCGAGGGTCGATTTGAGCGCCGGCTCGGCATCGCCCAAAGCTTCGCTCTGCCGGCGGTAATGCTCGTCGATCACTTCCTCGACCGCAACCGTGCAGGCCATGGCCGCGCGCTCGCCGAGCAGCGCGGTGGCGGCGCCGAGCGCGAAGCCCGCGGCGTGCCAGAGCGGCGACAGCAAGGTCGGCCGCACGCGGCGCGCGACGACGAGCTTGTCGAAGGCGGCGAGATGGCGCCGCTCCTGCTCGGCCATGCGGCGGATATCCTTGGCCGAGCGGGCGCGGCCGAGCACGGAGAGCTGCCCGTCATAGATGCGCTTGGCGCCATATTCGCCGGCATGGTCGACGCGGATCATGCGCGCGATGAGCTCGTCGCGCGAGGGATCGCCGGGAAGCCGGCGCAGCTTGTCCGTCACCATGCACTCGTATCCATCAAAGAGCCCCGGATGCGCTTGCAGAATGGGCGCTCCCAGGGTTTTTCGCAAGGCGGATGGCGCCGGCGGAAAGAGCGCAAAAGTGCCCAAAAGTGCTTACGGTTTTGCACCCCTTGCCTGCGGTGGCGGAGGGTAGCGATCGAAAGCGAGCGTCACAGCGGCGCGAGATCCTCTGTCACGCCGGCCAGCCGCAGGCCCTCGCCGATGCGCTCCCTTTGCGCCGCGAAGATCGGGCTCGCGCCCGGCAGTTCGCGCTTGAAGCGGGCAATGGTGAGGTCGGGCAGGAGGCGGCGCCCAGCCGCGCATTCCATTTCTGCTTCGGCCTGGCGTCCGGCGAGCGCGAAGGCCGCCGCCAGCATGACATGCGTGATGCCCATGTTCGGGTTGAGCGCGGTGGATTTGCGCAGCTCGGCGATGGCCTTGTCGAGCCGGCCGAGGGCGAGGTCCGCGAGGCCAATGAACAGGTGCCAGACGGCGATGCCGGGCTCGCGCGGGCTCAAGCGCATCGCGGTGCCGACATCGGTCTCCGTTTCCTCGGCGCGGCCGAGGACGATCTTCACCAACCCCGCCTGAGCATGCGCCCAGACCGAGTTGGGATTGAGGCTGATGGCGATCTCCAATTCGTGCAGCGCCGCCTCCGGCTCGTGCCGCGCGTAGAGCACCTCGGCGTAGCAGTGGTGCGCGAAGGGATTGTCGGGCGCCAGCGACAGCGCCTTGACGATGGCCTCCTCGGCGATGCGGATCTGCTCCGGCCGGTCCTTGGCAACGAAGCTCATCACGTCGGTCATATGCGTGCCGGCGAGGCCGATCAGCGCGTAGACGTTGCGCGGGTCGAGCCGCAGCGCCGCCTCGAACTGCTGCCGTGCCTCCTCCGCACGGTTCGGCGTCGTCGGCTTGTTCCAGATCGACATGCCGCGCATCGTCAGGTCTATCGAGTCCATGTTGTCGGGGCGCTCGCGCTCGAGGCGGCGGCTTTCCGCCTCGTGTATCTCGAGCTCAAGGCTGCGGGCGAGCCGTGTGGTGATCTCATCCTGCATGTCGAAGAGGTCGCCGCGAGGCTTGTCGAACCGCTCGGCCCAAAGATGCGCACCAGTGGCAGCGTCGATGAGTTGCGCATTGATGCGAATGCGGCTGGCGCCGGTCTGCACGCTGCCTTCCATGACGTAGCGCACGCCGAGCTCGCGACCGATCTGCTTGGCGTCGAGCGCCTTGCCGCGATAGGCAAACGCGCTATTACGCGCAATCACGAAGCTGCCGGGCAGGCGCGAGACCTCGGTCGTCAGCGTGTCGGTGATGCCGTCGACGAAATAATCCTGCGCCGGATCGCCGAGATTGGCGAACGGCAAGATCACCAGCGACTGCCGCGGCGCGCCCGCGAGCCGATTCTCCGCCGCCGGCGCCGACGCTCTGCCGGGTGCCGGGCCGGGCGCGGCGACGGCATAGACATGGACGGGCTCGGCGATGTTCTTGAGCGTGCGCTCGCCAAGATCGGCGAAGCCCGCTTCAACCTTGCCGCGGCCCTGCTCGTAGGCGGCGCGCGAGAGGCAGATGGCGCCAGGCTCCGCCATGGCCTCTAGCCGCGCCGCGATGTTGACGCCGTCGCCGAGGATGTCGTCCCCTTCGACCACGACATCGCCGAGATTGACGCCCATGCGGAAGTTGAGGCGCTCGCTGGCGGCCAGCGTGGCGTTGCGCTCGGCGAACGTCCGCTGCAGCGACACGGCGCAGCGCAGGGCGTCGACAACGCTGGCGAACTCGGCGAGGAAGCCGTCGCCCATGACCTTGACGATGCGGCCCTGATGCGCCGCTATGGCGGGATCGATGACCTCACCGCGCAGCGCCCGCAGCCGCGCAATCGTCCCCTCCTCGTCAGCGCCGGTCAGGCGGCTATAGCCCGCGACATCGGCGGCAAGGATCGCTGCGAGCCTACGCTGGACGCGCTCTTTCTCCACGGGCGGCTCCGCAGATTAATGCCGGGGAGGAAGTGTACCACGCCGGTAAGAGGAGGCGTTAAGAGCCGCCGAGAGCGCCTGGCGCGATGCGAGAGATCACGTAGTTCGGCCGCGGTTGCACGTCACCTTCGACGAAGCAGCAAGGACGGCGTGCTCACCGCCATACCGGCTTGCCGAGATCGACCTGCGACGGGGTCGTGGCGGCCCCGACGCCTGCGCCGGCAGCGGCGCCGATAGCGGCGCCAGCCAGCGGCGCCCCAAGCAACGCTCCGCCAATCGCACCTGCGCCGGCACCAATCGCTGCGCCACTCCCAGCTCGATCACCAGTTGTAGTGCCGCAGGCCGAGAGCGCGAATGCAACCGCGAGCCCGCAAAGACCAAGTCGCGTCCGCATGATGTGTCCTCCAAGGTGTAAGGCCACGCAATCTAGTATTCATCCCCTTCTGTCCTGCGTAAGGACAACAAATGGCCGGCGGGCATCGTTCCGGTGGCGGGTCCGACGCCGGGTCTCGGTTGACGCGACTGGGACTGGTGAAGCTGTCTTAGTTTGGGGCGCACAATTGCGCTGGTGTTCCGCGTGGTCACTGCGAATAGACCTGACGGCCCGGCACCCTGTCTATGCGTGCAACACGCATCGCTCGCGGGGTAAAGGTGTTTGCATAGTTGAACGAGCCCGGAGGTGATCGTGAAAGGCACCCCAAGAAGCTGGATGCTGCACTGGGCGAACGCTGTCGCAGGTTGGTGGACGAGCGCGGCAGTATCAGCGATACAGCGCCAACAGCGCGTGATGCTTCGAGCGGTGAAGCCAAAGCGTACCCGGATCAGAAGATCGCGTCGCGGAAAGTAGCCGTCGTCGCTCAGAGCGCGCCGCCCCAAGGGACGCTGTGCGCCCCGTCGGCCTTCGGCCCGACGATCGCCCGCATCAACTCCGCTTCACACGACGGCCGAACAAATTGCTGGAAGCGGGTTAAACCAGCGCCTCTGCTCGATCACGCGCGGCTTCCACGCGTGCGTCGCCGAGTGGCGGATGGCGGACATAGCCCTCGGCGAGGTCCCGCCCGGTGCGGCGCATCAGCTCCTTGTCCAACGCTTCGGTTGGCGCCGGCGCCACGGGCACGACCGTGTCGTTGCAGTAGGTCGCGATGACGGCGCCGGCGTCGCGGCAGAGGCCGGCAGGATCGCTGCCAGCGCAAGCCGCCCGGATGCCGCGTCGCGTCTGCCGGCGGAACATGCTGACCCCGCGGTCGGTGGCGCCGAGATGCTCGAGCGCGTGGATGGCGATCGGACGCTGCGACATCTGGGCCTCGTAGTCGCCGGGACGGCGTTGACCCGCCTCGTAGGATGCCGCGGCGATCTGGCCGGGCACCATTGAGCGATCCGCCCACCACGGGGGCGTGACGCCATCCATCTCGCTCACATGCCGCAATTCGAGCAGCATGGTGTTGGTGTCGTCGATCGGCACAATCCAGCGGCTCATCATGGGACCGCTGAAGGGATGCGCGCGCTGCCCGTTCTCCCAGATCGGCGCCACCTGCTGCAGGTTGGGAAGCACGGCTTCGACCATGCGCGCCCACACGTTCTCGCCCACGCGCCGCGTCGCGATATAGATCATGCCGATCGGCGTCTCGGCGAAGTCGAGCTCGGGCAGGACGCCGAACTCCTCGGTGAACACCGCGCCGCTCACGATGGTGTGGAGAAACGCCGTATGGGCGGGATCCATGGCGTTTTCCATGATCTGCAGCCAGTTGCAGGGATAGAAGTATGTTTGGCCGGGGATGGCGCGGTAGCCGGGGCGCACGAAGCTGTCATAAACGGGAAGCGGCGGTAGCCGGTCGGGCGGGCCGAGATAGGCGAAGACGATCCCGTGCGCCTCATGCGTGGGATAGGCGCCGTGGCAGAGGCGGTCCTTTAGCGTGCTTTGTGCCGGCTCGCCCGGCGTCTCGAGAATGGTCCCATCCGCCGCAAAGAGCCATCCGTGGTAGCAGCAGCGTATGCCTCTCTCGTCGATCAGCCCGAACTCCAGCGATGTGCCGCGATGCGGACAGTGCAGCTCCAGCAGACCCACCGCGCCGCTCTTGTCGCGGAACACCACCAGTTCCTCGCCTAGCATCTTGATCCGATGCGGGAGGTCCTTGAGCTCGTCGGAGAAGCAGACTGGTTGCCAGAAGCGGCGCATGTATTCGCCACAAGGGGTGCCGGGGCCGACGTGAGTGAGCTCGGCGTCCTCGGCCGGCACCTCGCGGTGGAAGTAGCCGCCGAATTTAGTGCGCAGAAATGGGGCTCTGGTGGGCATGGCCATCCTCCCTGTGGCAATGGCTCCCCCCAATAAGCGCCAAACTATACCACGCTGGCCGCCAATTCTGTGATCGCTGTCACAATCGCGCCGGCGCTCGCTCGAACGACACCCACATCCCCAGAAGTGCCTGCGGCACAGCGATAACTCGATCATCATCAAAAAGCCGGCGCAGCTTGTCCGTCATGCCGCCCTCCTGTTGCTGCCTTGCCGCAGCGCCCAGAGCGCACCCGCCGCGAGCAGCAGCGACGCCACCAGGTTCCAGCCGGCGAGCGTCACACCGAAGAGCGACCATTGCGGCTGGTCGCAGGCGACCGGCTGCTGCGCCAGCAGCCGGCGGCGCAGCTCTTCGATGCTGCCGGCAGGCCCGCCGCCAGTGCAGGCGCTCGGGCCGGCGAACCAGTGCTGTTCGACCCCGACATGATAAAAGGCGAGCCCGGCGCCGGCGAGGAAAACCAGCGCGGCAAAGGCCAGAGCCGCCAGGGTGACGCGGCGGTCGCGGGCGAGCAGCGCCAGCGCGCTCGCGGCGATGACGGCGTAATAGGGCCAGCGCTCGTAAAGGCAGAGCTCACAGGGTTGGAGCCCGCCCCAGAGCTGTGATGCCCAGGCGGCGCCGACCACGGCGGTGCTGGCGGCGAGCAATAAGAGCGGGAAGCGGCGGGTTCCGCTCATGGGACGCGGCCCCGGTTTTGCACGGGCATGCGCTGCTTCCAGTGGCGCCAGACATACCAGGCGGCGAGCACCGCCAGCACGCCGATGATGACGGCGTGGAAATCATGGAAGGCCTGGCGCAGCGCCGGGTCGCTGTGCCAGCGCTCGCCGAGGCGGAAGCCGATATAGGCGAGCACATAGCACCAGATCCAGGAGCCGACGAAGGTATAGACGTGAAACCGCAGCTGCGGCATGCGCGCGATGCCGGCGGGAAGCGCGATGAAGGTGCGCACCACCGGCAGCACGCGGCAGAGAAAGACGGTGATGCCGCCATAGCGGACGAAGAAGCGGTCGACGAGATCGAGATCGCGGTGGCTCATCAGCACATAGCGGCCCCAGCGCTCGACCAGCGGACGGCCGCCGAAATAACCCACGGCATAGGCCGCGGCCGAGCCGAGATTGCAGCCGAGCGCACCCGCCGTCGCCGCCAGCAGCAGATCGAAGCGGCCGGTGAAGACGAGATAGCCCGCAAACGGCATGATCACTTCGGAAGGGAGCGGGATGCAGGCGGATTCGATCGCCATCAGCAGCACGATGCCGAGATAACCCAGGCCCGAAATGGTGGCGATGACGAAGGCGGCGATCAGGGTAACGAGGTGCTCGAGCATGGGCTCAGCGCCGGCTCATCTCGGACGGCGGCCGAAGAAGCCCACCCCATGCATCCGCATCACCACCTCGCCCTGCTGGTTGAGCATCTCGCCCAGGCTCTTGATCGTGCCGCGATCGGCCCGGCTCTCCGAGGGGATGAGATCGAGGATCGTGAGCCGCCCGGTGAGCGTGTCCTCGGGCCGCACCGGCTTCAGCCACTCGATGCGGTCGACGCCGGGCGAGCCCATGCTGTGGGCGACGGTGCTGATGAAGCCGTCGCAGAGGAGGCGCATATAGAGGGAAACGGTGTGCCAGCCGCTGGCGACCAGCCCGCCGAAGACGCTGCTCTTCGCTGCTTCGGGGTCGGTATGAAAGGGCTGCGGGTCGAACTGTCGCGCGAAGGCGATGATCTCCGCCGCACTGACCCGGCGGCTGCCGAGCGCCAGCACCTCGCCGATGCGGAAATCCTCGAAATAGCGCCCCGTCATCCCGCATCCCTTGCCGTTGCCGCGCGCGGGTGTAGCCGAGAGCGACGGGGCGGCGCAAGCGTTCGGCGCGCCACATTGACCCCTTGCGACACGCGGTTATAGTGGCGGCCGCGCTGGCCCCTGTGGCGGAATGGTAGACGCGGCAGACTCAAA
>JASHUO010000161.1 GCA_030039975.1 Alphaproteobacteria bacterium | reverse complement strand
CATGCGCGCTGACGCCGATCTCGGGCGCCGCTATCGCGGCAAAGACCGCCGGGGTCAGCACCGCCATCGAGACCAGTGCCTGGATCGCCAGCGTGGCGACGAGAGCGAACATCGGACCGCCTTAACAGGCTAAAAGGGCAATGTCACTGCCAGAGTTATCCCCGTCAATCTTGCTCTTAAGTTGCAGAATCCGCTTGCGGGGGGTCACCAGGGTGATACCGTATCTTGTGGTCGTTGGACCCAGGACCCACACGATACAGAGGGGAAGTAATGGACTCCGTTTGGTCGCCCGAACTCATCCAGCAGCTCGCGGCTTTGTGGAAGCAGGGGCTGTCGACGGCGGAAATCGGCCGTCGGCTGGGTGTCACCAAGAATGCCGTGGTCGGCAAGGCACATCGCCTGGCGCTGGATCCACGGCCCTCGCCGTTGAAGCGCCCGCCGGCGCCGCGCGTCGCGACGGCGATCGGGCCTACCTGCTCTTGGCCCGAAGGCCATCCCGGCGAGAAGAGCTTCCGCTTCTGCGGCAAGCGCCCGATGCCCGGCAAACCCTACTGTGCCGAGCATGCCGAAATGGCCTATGTGAAGCCCAAGGAGAAGTCGAACGCCGCGTGAGGGGAGTCGTCAGTTCTCAGTTGTCAGTCCAGCTGCACTGAAAACTGACGACTGAAGACTGACAACTCCGGCCCTTACCTCGTCAATCGCCGCATGGCGCGGTCGAGGCCGTCGAGGGTGAGGGGGAACATGCGGCCCTCCATCAGCTCGCGCAGCAGGTGGATCGAGGGCGTGCCTTCCCAGTAGCGCTCGGGCACCGGGTTGAGCCAGACCGCTTTCGGATAGGTCACCAGCAAGCGGCGCAGCCAGACCTCGCCCGCCTCCTCGTTCCAATGCTCGACGCTGCCGCCGGGCTGGACGATCTCGTAGGGGCTCATGCTGGCATCGCCGACGAAGATCAGCTTGTAGCTGCTGTCATAGGTGTGCATCACCTGCATCGTCGGCGTTTTTTCGACATGCCGGCGCCAGGCGTCGCGCCACAGCGCCTCGTAAGGGCAGTTGTGGAAATAGAAGAACTCGAGATGCTTGAACTCGGCGCGCGCCGCCGAGAACAGCTCCTCGCAGGTCCGGACGTGGCCGTCCATCGAGCCGCCGATATCCATCAGCAGCAGCACCTTGGCGGCGTTGTGCCGTTCCGGCACCAGCTTGATGTCGAGCCAGCCGGCATTGCGCGCCGTCGAGCGGATGGTGTCGTCGAGATCGAGCTCCTCGGCCGCGCCCTCGCGCGCGAACTGCCGGAGGCGGCGCAGCGCCAGCTTGATGTTGCGCGTGCCGAGCTCGACGTTGTCGTCGAGATTCTTGAACTCGCGCTTGTCCCAAACCTTGACGGCGCGGTTGCTGCGATTGCCGTCCTGGCCGATGCGCACGCCTTCGGGATTGTAGCCATAGGCGCCGAAAGGCGAGGTGCCGGCGGTGCCGATCCATTTGCTGCCGCCCTCATGCCGGCCCTTCTGCTCGGCGAGGCGCTTCGTGAGCTCCTCCATCAGCTTCTCGAGCCCGCCCAGCGCCTGGATCTGCTTCATCTCCTCCTCGGTGAGGAGCTTTTCGGCGAGCTTGCGCAGCCATTCCTCGGGGATCTCGACGCCGGCCTCGGCGGCCTGCTCCAGCCCCTTGAAGTGATGGCCGAAGACCCGGTCGAACTTGTCGAGATTGCGCTCGTCCTTCACCAGCGCGCTGCGCGAGAGATAGTAGAAATCCTCGACGCTGTAGGCGGCGAGATTGTGCCGCATGGCCTCGATCAGCGTCAGGTATTCGCGCAAGGATACCGGCACCTTGGCCTGACGCAGCTCGAGGAAGAAATTGATGAACATCAGCCGCCGCGCTCGCGCCGATGGAGGAAGGCGAGGCGCTCGAAGAGATGCACATCCTGCTCGCTTTTCAGCAGCGCGCCGTGGAGCGGCGGGATGAGCTTGCCTTGATCGCGCGAGCGCAAAGCATCGGCCGGGATGTCCTCGACCATCAGCAGCTTCAACCAGTCGAGCAGCTCCGAGGTGGACGGCTTTTTCTTGAGGCCCGGCACGTCGCGCAGCTCGTAGAAGACATTGAGCGCTTCGCGCACCAGCGTCTTCTGGATCTCGGGATAGTGCACATCGACGATGCGCAGCATGGTGTCGCGGTCGGGAAAGCGGATGTAGTGGAAGAAGCAGCGGCGCAGGAAGGCGTCGGGCAGCTCCTTCTCGTTGTTGGACGTGATGACGACGATCGGCCGGTGACGCGCCACGACGGTCTCGCGCGTCTCGTAGACGTAGAACTCCATGCGGTCGAGCTCGAGCAGCAAATCGTTCGGGAACTCGATATCCGCCTTGTCGATCTCGTCGATGAGCAGCACCGGCGCCTCGTCGGCCGTAAACGCCTCCCAGAGCTTGCCGCGTGCGATGTAGTTGCGGATGTCCTGGACCTTGGGATCGCCGAGCTGGCTGTCGCGCAGCCGCGCCACGGCGTCGTACTCGTAAAGGCCCTGCTGCGCCTTGGTGGTGGATTTGATGTGCCAGGTGACCAGGCTCTTGCCGAGCGCCTTGGCGACTTCGTGGGCGAGGATGGTCTTGCCGGTGCCGGGCTCGCCTTTGACGAGAAGCGGCCGCTCGAGCGCGATGGCGGCGTTGACCGCGACGCGGAGATCGTCGGTGGCGACATAGGTCTCGGTGCCTTCGAAGCGTGCCATGGTCTCCCCTCGGCTTGGCGCCCTGATGTAGCGCCGGGACCGCCGGCAGGCAAACCGCAGGTCGCCGGGCGCACGTCGCTACCAGCACGAAACATGCCAAATGCTGGCCAAGCTCAGGGCAAATCCGCGGCGATCCCGCTTTAAGGCCCCGACCGGCGCGCCTATCCTTTTGCCGAGATCGCTCGCGGAGAGAGAGATGCAAGCCTTCGTCGTCCGCCCGGTGATGACCGGCCTGTTGGCGCTCATCATTGCCGGTTATTGGGGAACGCCGCTCGGCATTCGCGGTGCCGGAGCGATCATGACTTCCGCGAGCTGCCATACTGTCGCGGCGCAGCCATCGGCGGCGCTCGGCAGCAGCGTGCTACATCGCGGCATCCATTGCTGAGAGCCGCCCGCTTTTAACCTTTGCCGCGACCTCCGGGCGCGCCCGCCGATGACGGGCAAGGGCGCGGCATCAAGCGCCTCGTCTAGGCCGGGACGGCTTTCGCCTTCGCCTTGCTTCCGGCACCCGCGGGCATCTCGATATTGATTTCAAGCACCGAGGCGCTGCCGGCCTTGCCAAGGTTGACGCGGATCATGTCCTCATGGACCGCGACATACTTCGTCACCACCGCCAGCAGCTCGCGTTGCAGCCGCGGCAGGAAATCCGGGCTGTCACGCCCGGCGCGTTCATGCGCCAGCACGATCTGCAACCGCTCCTTGGCAATGGAGGCGGTGGCAGGCCGCTTCGGGAAGAAGAAATCGAAGAGACTCACGACGCCGCCCTCCCGAACCAGCCGCGCAGGAAGCCGCGGCGCTCCGGCAGCTGGAAGCGCATCTCGCGCTGCTCGCCGACGAAGCGCGCCACCGCATCTTCATAGGCGCGTCCGGCCGGGCTGCCGGGATCGAGGATCACCGGCATTCCGGTGTTCGAGGCTTTGAGCACCGTCTCCGATTCCGGGATGATGCCGAGCAGCGGCACCGAGAGGATCTCCTTTACGTCCTCGACCGACAGCATCTCGCCCTTCTGCACGCGATCGGGCGAGTAGCGGGTGAGCAGCAGATGCTCCTCGACCGGCTTTTCGCGCTTCTCGGCGCGCCGCGATTTTGAGGCGAGGATGCCGATGATGCGGTCGCTGTCACGCACCGAGGATACCTCGGGGTTGGTGACGATGACCGCGGCATCCGCATGATAGAGGGCGGTGAGCGCGCCGTGCTCGATGCCGGCCGGACTGTCGCAGATGATGTAGTCGAAGTCCTTTTTGAGCTCGGCCATGACGCGGTCGACGCCGTCGCGCTTCAGCGCTTCTTTGTCGCGCGTCTGCGAGGTCGGGAAGATGTAGAGATTGTCGATGCGCTTGTCGCGGATGAGCGCCTGGTTCAAATTAGCGTCGCCGTTGATGACGTTGATGAAGTCGAACACCACCCGCCGCTCGCAGCCCATCACCAGGTCGAGATTGCGCAAGCCGACGTCGAAATCGATCACCACCGTCTTGTGGCCGCGCAGCGCAAGCCCGGCCGCGAAGGCCGCCGATGTCGTCGTCTTGCCGACGCCGCCCTTTCCGGATGTCACCACGATGACCTTGGCCAAGACTATCTCTCCTTTCCCCTTTGATTAATCCGCGAGAGGTTCACCCCCTGCCCCAGCCCGGGAGGATCACCAGACGATCGTCGATGAGCGCCACCTGCGCCGCTTGGTTCAGGTGCTCCGGCGCAATCGCGTCATTGACGAGGTATCGGCCGGCGATCGAAACGAGCTCGGCCTCGAAGCGCTGCGCGAAGATGCGCGCGCTCATGTCGCCGGCGGCGCCGGCAATGGCGCGTCCGCGGAGCGCGCCATAGACGTGGATATAGCCGTCGGCGATGATTTCAGCGCCGGCGCTGACCGAGGCCGTGACGACGAGGTCGCCGCCGCGGGCGTAGATCTGCGTGCCAGAGCGGACCGGTTGGCTGATGAGCCGGGTCCTCGACGCGGACGCCGCGCTGGCGGCCGAGTCGCTCACCGGACGTTCGGGAGCCGCGCGCCGGTTGCCGTTCGCCTGCCCGCCGTTGAAGGCGGCGAGATCGACCGCGCTGGCCGCGCGCAGCTGCACCGGGTTGGCGTTCTGGACGCCGACCAGCACCATGCCGTGCCGCCGCAACACCTGCTTCAGCGCGGTGAAATCCGCCACCGAGGTACAATCGACGCAATCACGCAAATCAATCACCACCGGCGCGCCGGCAAAAAAGCCAGGACTGCGCGCCACCTGCTCCTCGAGATCGCGGCCGAAGGCGGGATCGTGGACGTCACCGATCCTCACCACCATCAAGGTGAAGATTCCGCCCTGAACCCGGCTCGCCGTCATTGTCGACATCGTGCGTCCCTGCTGCGCCGCCCTTGGGCAGTGGACGCACAATAGCCGCAGACATAGCACAGAGAGCGCGGCGAATTGATGCGTTCCATGAGTCTTTTTTGCGGCGCGCTTGGCACTGTCAACGAAAGCGCCAGAGGCCCCGGCGCAGCGAGCGTGCTACGCCTTCGGCACCGACGTAGTCGTAGCTTTGTGTGCGATCGGCCAGCGCGAACCCTTCGCCGACGAGGAAGCCGCCGAGATCGACGCCGCGCGAATCGAGACAAATCGCCGCAGCCCGATGATTGCTCTGCCCCGGCGGGATTCGACAGGACACCGCGCCGCCTGCCCCGAGTCGAGTCGCGAGCGCCGCGCGCGCCACTTCACTGCAGGCGCGCGGCGCGGCGCGGCGCTCGGCCGAGCAGCGATCGCCAATGGCGGGCAGGCGCACCCCGAAGAGCGGCACGCTGTGGCCGCCGACGCTCAGCGACAGGAGCTCACCCAGCTGCGCCACGCCGCTGATGGTTTGAGTCGGTCGTTGCACCGGCATGGGCGGCGGCGCGCGGCGCTCCGACAATTGCGGCGCCGCGATACCGGCGGCGCGGCCATCGAAGATCACCGGCGCGGGCGGCGGCTCATAGCCGGGCACGGTGTGCACCGGGCGCGGCGCCACCTCGACCGTCGGCAGCTGCGGCAGCGACTCGCCCGTTGGCGCAGCTGCCGCATCGGCAAGCACGGTCGCCGCCGGAGACGGCGCCTGCGCTTCAGCCGGCAGCAGGGGGACGTCCAGCGCCAAGAGGGCGCCGGCGACGATGACGGGCAATGTTCGCATACACCGAACCTAGCATCGCCGAAGCCCACCTTCCAGAGCCGATTGGAACCTTGCGCCGCAACCGTGCGTTTCCGCCGGTCGTCACCATCGGCCACCAGGCTCATGCGCAAGTTCTTCCGGCTCATCGTGGTCATGTCGGCAACGCTGCTGCCCCTTGAGGCCTGCGCCGACAACGCGCCGAGCGGCAGCACGGTTGCGCCGGGATCGTTCAAGAACCCCGCCTATGAGCAGGCGCTGAGCCGCTGGGTCAACCACTCGGAGGAGGATCTCGTCTCTGCCTGGGGCGTGCCCGACCGGAGCCAACGCCTGACCGATGGCGGCCAGGCCTTGGAATATCACCGCATGGATGCGCAGGGCCACATGCTCTGCTCGACGCTCTTCACCTCCGATATCTACGGCAAGATCCGCACCTGGACCTATCGCGGCAGCGATTGCCGGGCGCCGCAGCTCGGCGATTACGGCGGAAAGTCTTGAGCGTCGGGCGGCATCAGCCCGCGCAGCGCGGCTGATCGGCGCCCGGTTGCTGTTGACACGCATAGGGCCGGACGCCACCTCCTGGGAAAGGCTCTTTGTCAGGAGCCCGACGCCGCCCTCTTAGACGCGGCGTGGCGGCGGGCGAGCATCCCGCGCTGCGGGATGGTTTTCCCTTGACAAAGCCCCTCAGGCGGCGCCATGCCGCTCAAGAAAGCGCGTCAAACCA
>JASHUO010000160.1 GCA_030039975.1 Alphaproteobacteria bacterium | reverse complement strand
AGCGAGGTCCAGTCGATTTCGCGCAGATTGGCGATGGTCGCAGTCACCTCGCGGCCGAGCACGTCGACGGTGACGGTGTCGCCGACACCGAGGCCCATGCCGCGCGCGATCTCCGCATCCATCGACACCAGGCTGGGCCCGCGATAATCGGCCGGCCACCATTTCCCGGCGACGATGCGCGAGCCCTTGGGCGGCGTTGCCGCATAGGTGAGGCCGCGCTCGCTCGTCACCGCCCAGCGCGCCTCGGGTTTCACCTTGGCGCGCTCGACCGGGACGCCGTTGAGGCGCGTGATGCGGCCGCGCAGGCTCGGCACTTGCACCACTTGCGTGACCCCGGGCGTCGACCGCACCAGCTGGTCGAAAGCGGCGACCTGGCTCGGCTCGATATCGATGAAAAAGAAAGACGGCGCATGCTCGGGCAGGCGCTCGTCGAGGGTTTCGGCGAGATTGCCTTGCACCAGCGCGATCGCCACCAGCACGGTGAGGCCGAGGCCGAGCGAGGCGACGATGCCGGCGGTGGGCGCGCCCGGCCGATAGAGATTGGCGAGCGCAAGGCGCAAGCCGGGATGGCGCGGCCGGCCGGCGCGGCGCGCGGCGAGTACCAGCGCGGCGGCGAGCAGCCTGAAGGCGGCGAGCGCGCCAGCGGCGGCGAGGATGAACCAGAAGGCGGTCCGCCGGTCGCTCGCAGTGACGATGCCGAGCGCCGCCAAGGCCAATCCGGCGGCGCCGATCGCGGCGAGATAAGCGGCGCGCGGCCGGCGCGGTGTCGGGTCGACGAGCTGGCGGAAAAGGCTCGCCGCCGGCACTTCGCGTGCGACCGCGAGCGGCCAGAGCGCGAAGGCAAGCGTCGTCAGCACGCCGAACGCGGCGGCGATCGCCAGCGGTACCGGATATATTCCGCTGTGGACGGCGATCGGGAAAGCAGCCAGCAAGGGCGTCGCGGCGAGCGGCGTCAGCGCGCCCAGCGCCAAGCCCAGCGCGATCCCGAGCAGCGCCAGCACCAGGATCTGCGCGAAATAGGTGGCGAAGACCAGCCGCCCCGGCGCGCCGAGGCACTTCAGCGTCGCGATCGTCTCGGTCTTGCCGGCGAGATAGCCTCTGACCGCATTGCCGACACCGACGCCGCCGACGAGCAGGGCCGTCAGCCCGACCAAGGTCATGTAGATGGTGAGGCGCTCGAGCAGCCGTTGCAGCATCGGCGCCGCATTGCCGAATTCGCGGATGCGCCAGCCGGCATCCGGAAAGGCTTGCTTGACGCCCGCGACCCAGGCGGCGATGTCGCTGCCCGGCGGCAGCCGCAGGCGGTAGCTGTAGCCGATGAGCGCGCCAGGCTGCAGCAGGCCGGTGGTCGGCAGCGCCGGCGCCGCGATCATCACGCGCGGGCCGAGCTCGAAGCCGCTGGTGGCGGCGTCGGGCTCATGCGCCAAGGTGGCGCGCAGCACGAAGCTCGCATCGCCGACGCGGATACTGTCGCCGAGATGCAGCTTCAGGCGGTCGAGCAGGCCGGGTGCTACCGCCGCACCCCAGCGCCCGTCGCTGAATGCCAGCGCCGCGGCGAGCGGCAGCGGCGGATCGAGGCCCACGGCGCCATAGAGCGGATAAGCGCTGTCGACCGCCTTGAGCTCGATCAGGCTGCGCTCATTGCCGTCTTCAGTCTTCGCCATGGCGCGCATGGCAGAGACGGCGGAAAGCTCACCGCTCCGCCGGAGGTAGGCGAGCTCCTGCGGCGTCGCGGTGCGGTAGAGGAGATGCAGCTCGACATCGCCGCCGAGCATGGCATGGGCATCGCTCTTGAGGCCGGCGCTGACCGCGGCGGCGAGCGAGCCGATGCCGGCAATGACCGCGGTGCCGAGCGCAAGGCAGGCAAGAAAGATCCGAAACCCCGCAATCCCGCCGCGCAGCTCGCGCCGCGCCCAACGCAGCGCCAGCCCGAGCTCGCGCAACACCCCTCTCCCCTTGCGGGAGAGGGAGGGGCACACGGCGAAGCCGTGGGAGGGTGAGGGGTGAGGGCCGCCGCTGCTCACCATGCTCATCTCGTACCGAGAAACGTAACGCCGCTCGCCTCGTCGCTGTCGACGATGCGGCCATCGGCCATGTGCACGACGCGGTCGCAACGGCGCGCCAGATCGCGGTCATGCGTGATCAGCAGCAAGGTCGTGCCGCGCTCGGCCGAGAGGGCGAACAAGAGATCGATGACGTGGCGGCCCGTCGCGGTGTCGAGATTGCCGGTCGGCTCGTCGGCGAGCAGCAGCTTGGGACCGGCGGCGAAGGCGCGCGCCAGCGCCACGCGCTGCTGCTCACCGCCCGAGAGCTGGCCGGGATAATGCAGCACGCGGTGCTCGAGGCCGACAGCGGCGAGCCCGTCGCGCGCCGCGGCGAACGCATCGGCACGGCCGGCGAGCTCGAGCGGGATGGCGACGTTCTCGAGCGCGGTCATCGCCGGGATGAGGTGGAAAGATTGGAAGACGATGCCGATGGCGGCGCGGCGAAAGCGCGCCAGCGCATCTTCGTCGAGCGCGGCGAGATCGGTGCCGGCGACGACGACGCGGCCGCGGCTCGGCCGCTCGAGCCCGCCGGTCACCATCATCAAGGTCGATTTGCCGGAGCCGGAAGGGCCGACGAGGCTTACCCTTTCGCCCGCTGCAATGCTGAGCGAGGCGCCGCGCAGCACATTGACGGCACCGGCCGCGCTCGCCAGTGTTAGGTGGACCTCGTCGAGCAGAATCATCGGAAGGTCGGTAGTGTACGGGGCCTGCATGTCACCTCATCCGGCGCGAAACCAGTCCGGCTCTCCGCTTCCACCGCTGCGCGCCCTCCGCCGATATGGCGCAGCCGTGCCGCTTGTCAACATGGCGCTGGCGGTGCTCGCGCTGCTGCTGCTCCTGTCGGGCGCCGCGCCCGCCGCCGCGGCGCCGCCGCGCATCCTGGTTTTCGGCGACAGTCTCACGGCGGGCTACGGCCTCGCGCCGGGCGAGGCCTTTCCCGCGCGGCTGCAGGCGCGGCTCGCCGCCGCCGGCATTCCGGCGACGATCATCAATGGCGGCGTTTCCGGCGACACCAGCGCCGACGGCCTGGCGCGTCTCGACTGGGTCATGAGCGACCATCCCGACGTCGTGCTGGTGGAGCTTGGCGCCAATGACGCGCTGCGCGGCATCGACCCCAAGCTCACCTACGCCAATCTCGACGGCATCCTGGCGAAGCTGCAGGCGAGCGGCGCCAAGATGATGCTGCTCGGCATGCTCGCGCCGCCGAATTGGGGCCGCGATTATCAGCGCGATTTCGACGGCATCTACAAAAGGCTTGCGGCGAAGTACAAGGTGCCGCTCTATCCCTTCCTCCTCGACGGCGTCGCGATGGATCCTGCGCTCAATCAAGCCGACGGTCTCCATCCCAACGCCAAGGGGGCGGAGATCATCGCTGAGAAACTGGAGCCGGCGGTCGCGCGGCTGCTGCGGCAAGGGGGCGTGCAGGGATGACGGGACTGCTCGAGCGGCAATTCGCCGCGGCGCACGCCGAGGCCGATGGCTGGGCGGGCGCGGCCAAGGCCTGCGCCGATCAGCTCGGCGATTTGCCGCCCGGCGCCAATCTCGGCTTTGTCTATGCCACCGATGCGCTCGCCGGCGATCTCGGCAGCATTCTCACCTTCTTGCGCGAGCGCACGCGGATTGCCGATTGGGTCGGCAGCGTGGGTCTCGGCGTCTGCGCGCCGGGATGCGAATATTTCGACAAGCCGGCTCTCGCCGTTCTCGTGGCGGCGCTGCCGCCGGACGGCTTTCGCCTGTTCACGCCGGCGACGGCGAGCGCGGCGCAGCTCGCGGCGGCGACCGATCCCTGGTTCCGGCGCGTCCGGCCGATGCTCGGGATCGTGCATGGCGACCCGCGCGAAGCCGACATGGGCAGCCGGATCGAGACGCTTGCCCGCGAGGCGTCGCTCTTCCTCGTCGGCGGCCTCGCCGCCGCGGCGAAGGCTCCGGTGCAAGTCGCGGGCCGCGTC
>JASHUO010000159.1 GCA_030039975.1 Alphaproteobacteria bacterium | reverse complement strand
GGGCCCTCGGCCCAGCGGAACCCGGTGGCGACGCGCTCGACGCCGGCGTTGCCCTGCATCGGGAAGCGCTTGTCCAGTCGTTCGATCCGGCTGTCGGGATAGCGCATGCCCGGCAGGTCGCCGAGCGGCAAGGGGCTCTTCCGCGTGTCCATGGTTCAGTCTCTTCCCGTCCTATGTAGCCGTTGCTGGGCGACAGCGTAGTAAGGCGATGATCTCTGCATTTCCGTCCGCGCGAAGCGGCCGGGCGGCCGCTGCGCGGCCGCCCGGCACGCCGGCTATTGCTTCAATTCATTGGCAAAAACCGTCTGCTTGATCGTCGGCAGAACCTTGTCGAGATTTTCCTGGGTGACCACGATGATCGGCACGAGAACCTGCTTGGGCGGGGTCTTGCCCGCCAGGTGCTCGAACATCGCCTGGGCCGAGCGCACGCCCATGAGATAGGGCTGCTGCATTCCCGAGCCGATGATCTTCCCCTGGCGGATCAGATCGATGAATTCAGGAACGCCGTCGAAGGCGGCGAGCAATACCGAATCCTGCCGATGCGCCGCCTGGATCGCCCGCACCGCGCCCAATGTCGGCGTGTCGGTCTGGACGAAGATGCCGTGCAGGTCCGGATGCGCGGTCAGCATGTCCTGCACGTATTTGAAGGTCTCGTCCGCGGTGTAGCGCTGCATTTGATCGAGCGCCACTTCCTTGATGCCGTGTTCGTTCATGGCGGAGCGGAACCCCTTGGTGCGGGCCTTGCCGTTGTTCCGCGCGAGCGAGATCGTTACCAGGCCGACCGGGCCTTGGTCCCAATGATGCGCCTTGAGCGCGGCGGCGAGCGCCTCTCCGATGTCGTGCGCCCCCTTCTCATTGTCCGAGATGATGAAGGAGACATAGTTGCCGGAGACCGTGCCGATATCGGCGATGACCACGGGAATATTCGCCTTCTCCGCCAAGCTCAGCACGCTCGGTGCGGTCGACGAATCAGTCGGCGAAATCAGGATGCCGTCGACCTTGCGCGCGATCGCATCCTGGGCGTTCTTGAGCTGGGTCGCCGCGTCGTTGTGCGAGTCGTAGTCGGTGACGGTGGCGTTGTGCTTCTTCGCCTCGTCGGCGATCCCGATCGCGAGATAGCGCCAGAAAGGCAGGTCGAGGCCCGGCGTCAGATACGCGAAGTGCTTTTCCTGGGCCTGCACTTGCGCCGGTCCTGCCAGCATGACGCCGGCAAGGACAGCCAGCGCCGCCGCAAACAATCGTCTCTGCATCTTGCTTCTCCTCCCGAAAGTTTTTGCCGCCGGTCGGCGCGGCGTCTGCGCCGTCGCCCGCCATCCGCCCGGCGGCCTGGGCGGCGGCGAAAGTGGACGCTCAACCCTCCTCGGACCCGGCGCGAGCCAATCCTTCGCGCGCGCTCAGGAACCGTTCGAGCAGCACGGCGGCGACGATGATCGAGCCGATCGCGGTGCCCTGCCAGTAGGGGTTGACGTTGAGCAGGTTGAGGCCGTTGCGGATCAGCACCATGATCACAACGCCGATGAAAGTGCCGATAATCGTGCCGCGCCCGCCAAAGAGGCTCGCGCCGCCGATCACCACCGCGGCGATGGTGTCGAGCTCGAGTCCCGTCGCGGCGATCGGATCGATCGACAGGATGCGTGCCGCGAGGAAGACAGCTGCAACCGCGCTCAGCGCACCGGAGATGACATAGACGAGGATGCTGTAGAACTCGACCCTGAGCCCGGCAGTCCGCGCCGCCTCCGCGTTCGAGCCGATGGCGTAGATCGTGCGCCCGCCCTTGGTGAAGGTCAGGTAGTACCACGCGATCGCGTAGAGGACGACGAGCACCACGAAATTGAGGGGAATGCCGAACACCGTCGCGCTCGCGAGATCGCCGAGTTCGTCGGGAAGCTGTGAGATTGAATTCGCGCCGCTCAAAACATAGGCCATGCTGCGGCCGACCGACATCATGCCCAGGGTGACGATGAACGCCGCCACTCGTCCCTTGGTGATGATGTAGCCGTTGACGAAGCCGGCAAGCCCGCCGGCGATGATGGCGACGGCAATCGCCAGCGGCAGCGGCAAGGTCTGGAGCGAGAGGCCGAGAACGATGCCGGTGGCGCCGGTGAGCGAGCCGACCGACAGGTCGATGCCGGCGATCAGGATGACGAAGGTCTGCCCAATGGAGACGATGCCGGTGATCACCGACTGATCCATCAGGTTGAGAATGTTGCTGAGGGTGAAGAAGTAGGGTGAGATGAGCGAGAGCCCAAGCGACAGGATGCCGAGCATCGCCAGCATGCGCAGCTCGAGCTGGGCGCCGCGGATGAGACGCCGAACCCGGGCGGCGGGGCGGCGCGGCGCGGCTTTGACTTCCGTCGTCATTCAGCGACCTCCGGCAACCGCTTGCGCCGTCGTCGCGGCGGACCCGGCGAGCGCGATGCGCCGCACCAACGACGGATCGGGCAGCGCTTTGGCCGGCGGCAGGGTGAGGCCGACATGGCCGAGATCATGCCCGCGATGACCGCGCAGCGGCACAAGGACGCTCGCGCCGGCCGGCTCTGCAAGGAACGTTTCCGATCGCCGTTCAAGCGCGCAGGGGATCAGCGATTGGGCGATCTCGGGAAAGGTGCCCCGAGCGAATCCGATCTCCGGCGCGTCGGGCGCCGCCACCGCATCGAAGCAATAAAGCCGCTGGCCCTCGAGGGAAATCCAGTACGCGACACCGCCGAAACGGGCTGCAAGCTCTTCGAGCACGAAATGCGTCGCTTCCGCCGAGCTGCGCGGTGCGGCGAACATGGCGAGTTTCTCGACGTCCACGAGGCGGCTCGGGATGCTGGTGACGTCGGTGCCGTCGCTCATGACGACGATGCGATCCGAGACGCCGATCACCTCCTCGAAATCCGAGGAGACCAGCAGCACGCCGGTTCCGCGCTGCGCCAGCCGGCGGATCATGGCGTAAATCGTGCTTCGCGTGCCGATGTCGACGCCGCGCGTCGGCTCGTCGAGGATCAGCAGCTTCGGCGACATCAGGATCCAGCGCGCAAGCACGACTTTCTGCTGCATGCCGCCGGAGAGCGTCAAAATGCCGTCGTCAAGAATGCGCGGCGACAGGCTGAGCTCGTCAAGCAGCGCCTCCATCTCTGCGCGTCGCTCGTCATAGCCGAGGCCAATGCCACGCCGCCTTCCGAGATGGGCGAGCAGCAGGTTTTCGCGCACGGTGAAATCCTGTACCAAGCCTTGGCGGCGCCGATCTTCCGGCACGAAGGCGACACCGGCACGGATCGCGTCGATCGGCGCGCGGGGGCGGAACGGCGCCCCGGCGAGTCGGATTTTGCCGCGCTCGACTCGCCGCAGGCCGAAAATCGCCTCGACGCATTCCGACCGGCCGGCCCCGACGAGACCGGCCAGCCCCAGGATCTCGCCCGCCGCCACGTTAAACGACACGTCCTTGACGCGCGGACCCGCCGCGAGATGCTCGACGTCGAGCACGGCCGCAGCGGCCGACGCCGTGCCCCGGCCGGCGACGCCGCGGGCGTAGATATCGGCGATCTCGCGCCCGACCATCAGGCGCACGAGCTCCGTCGGCCGCATGCCTGACGTCGGCACGCCGTCGGCGACCGCCGCGCCCTCACGGAACACGGTGATGCGATCGGTGATCTCGAAGATCTCCTCGAGCCGATGCGAGACGAAGACGAGCGACTTGCCGCGCTGCGTCAGAAGTCGCATCACGTCGAAGAGGCGATCCACCTCGTTCGGCGAGAAGGACGCCGTGGGCTCGTCGAAGATGATGACCTTCGCGTCGAGCGCCAGCGCTTTCAGGATCTCCACCATTTGACGCTGGCTCGCCGAAAGATCGCGTAATGCACGGCGAAGCGGCAGATGGCCTTTCTGGCCGAACTGGTCGAGAAGCGCCTCGGCGCGTGCCGCGAGCGCCTTCCAGGAGAGCCGCCCGGGCGCGCCGAATTCCGGCAGGTAGATATTCTCAAGGACGCTCAGATCAGGCGCGAGGCTCGTCTCCTGCATGACCATGGTGACGCCGGCGCGGATCGCATCGCGTGCGGAAGCAAAGCGCACGCCCTCGCCGAACAAACGGACGTCGCCGCGATCGGCGGCGAGATGGCCCGAGACGATGCGCGAGAAGGTCGACTTGCCGGCGCCGTTGGCGCCGACAAGCGCGTGAATCTCGCCGCGCCGCAAAGCGAACGCGACACCCGAGAGCGCCTGGGTACGCTCGAACGCCTTCCAGACGTCGCGCGCCTCGAGTGCAAGCACGGATGTGTCGCCGGCGGCCTCGGTCATTTCCTCTGACCTCACGCGGCGAGCCAGGGCCGCGCCCAGCCCAGTCCTGCGCGCGTTTCGCCCGCCGGCCGGTATTCGCAGCCGACCCAGCCGCCGTATCCCACCTCGTCCAAAAGCGCGAGCAGGTAGGTGTAATTCACTTCGCCGCGGTCGGGCTCGTAACGTTCGGCAACCACGGAGATCTACACATGGGCGTAATGCCCGGCGAGGCGGCGGATATGTACCGCGAGATCACCCTCCATGATTTGGCAGTGATAGAGATCGAGCTGCAGCTTGACATTGTCGCGCCCGATCTCGGTGAG
>JASHUO010000158.1 GCA_030039975.1 Alphaproteobacteria bacterium | reverse complement strand
ATCTGCTCCAGTGGCAGTCGCTGCTTCTGCATGGCCAAGGCGTGAAAGTAGATATCTTGCACCGTCTTCAACGGCATGCTCCTTCCGCGCCTGCGCCGCACACCGCTGAATTTTCGAGCTCGGCGAACCGCAGCTCGAGAATGATCCCCACCGCCTCCAGCGCCGCATATTCCAATGCGTAATCGGGGTGCATTCGTTGCCATAGCTCCACCCCCGCCCGATAGCACGCGACGGGTGAGCGGCCGGCGGTACGGGCGGCGATGAAAGCGGCACGCACGGCGTTGCGGTCTAATTCGCCGTCGATTTCGGTTTCTTGAACCAAGAGTCAGAGCCTCCAAATTGTCGGGACAATCGAAAGAAGTGCTGGTGCCGGCCCTTGTCGAGCGGCACCAGCGAGTCGCGTGGCGATGATGGAGCGACGCGGTGGGGTAGGCTTCGCTCCATCATCGGCGCTCTTTGGTAGCAACCGCCGCCGTATAGCCATATCAGGCGAACACCGGATATCCTCACGCCGCGAACCCGTAAGGCTAGCCTGACCCTTCGGACGCGCCATGGCCGGCAACCGCGACGAACTCACCGATGATGAGCGCCGCGCCTTGCTCCTCCTCGTTCATTGGGAAATAGAGCACAGTCGATTTCCGCTATCTGAGCGCATTCGGATGCTGAAACGCATCCAGATGAAGCTGCGGAAAGCGGCGGCGAAGGCCAACCGGGAGGCAGAGAAGCCTCGGCGATAAGCGGCTCTAAATGAGGCGTCCGATCCACCGCCTCGCCACAGACACCGCCATCGCGAATGCTCCTGCTTCCCGCGATTTGTGCGGCTGAGATAGCGATGCAGCCCGTTCAATATCGACGGCGATCTCCTCAAGGAGGTCGGCGGCGCTGTTGATCGCGCTCGCGGCTGGATCGTCTGAGCACATAACGGCGCGGAACCGAAGCAAGTGCGCTTCCCACCTCAATCGCTGAGTGTCCACCATAGGCTTGCTCATTCAAACCATGCCAGCGGGGTGTATCCGCGCCTGAGCGTACCATCGCGAGCGTTAATAAACGGGAAACGGATCACTCTTGAAGGCGGCGCGATCCATGGCCGACGTCGTCGCGAAGCTGAAGTTCGCGATGGCTTGTGAATGGGATCCAAGCGAACTCGGCGGCGACGATCTTGAGAGCCCGTGCCATCGCCGAGGCGATCGTCTTCCTTGAGCGGCTGGCGAAGGAAGACGGCTCCGGCTAAGCTCATTGCATTGGCAAAGGTTACGACCACTCAGCCCCGCCCTCACCGGCGGGGCTTTTCTTTGCGCGGCTCTGGCGGCTGCTGCTCCTCGCCGCCCAGCTTCGCCAGGATCGCCTTCAAACGCTGCGTCCGCTCCGACAGCGGGAAGCGGCTGGCGTTGATGTGCCGCGGCCACTTCGGCGGGTTCTCCGTAGATCGTTGACGATCGATCACGATGCCAAAAATTCCAATGCCGATCTGGAGAAGTGCGAAAGCGACAATCGGCCACGCAGTCTCTTCCTGGACGCTAATGGCGGTCATCAGGCTGAGACCCATCCAAGCATGAGCGTAAGGGCCGCGCCTGACAAGCTCGCGAAACGTCACCAATGCCTCTCAACATCGGACGTATTGAGCTTGCTGGGCTTGGATGCGAGCCGTTCTAGGCCAGCTTCGATGAGGCGGCGGATCGCTTCGGACTCGGTTTTGATCCGATGCTCGAAGCGATACTCCCCCATGGCCTTTGCGGTCCCGGCAGACGTGGCGCGGCATGGTTCTGGCACGCTTCAATCTAAAGCCGCTCCAGATGCAAGATCTCACCTGCTCGGAGCGGGGCTTTTCTCAGACGCCTAGCCGAGTGTCCTGCGCCTTTATCAGCCACCAGAGGGCGCGCTCCGTATCCCTGCGAGCCTCCCGAAGCTCATCGCTTCGCAGCGCAGTCAGTGCAGCTTCCAATAGCCGCCGCGCTCGGTCGCGTGGCGTCTCCTGATCGTCTTCCATACGTCCCTCCCAAGGGGCGCATAAAGATACGTAGAAACGAGTTAGCCAATCCCTACCGGCGAAACAGGGCCGGCACAGCCGCCTGTGGAGGGGCCTTTCCCGCACTATTCCTCCGATGTGCCGTGGATCACAGCAAGGTTGGTGGTGCTCAGCTAATCGCTGATGCCGCCAAGTACTACCCGGACTCGGCGGCGCACTCGTACCCCCCGACAGTCGAGCGGGGCTTTCCTTTTGCAGCGCAACATGATCTCATAGTCATGCCGCCGGATCGGGGGGCGGTATTGCGTTCCTCCCGAAACTTGCCCCGCTCTAACGCCGCTCTCCAGTCGATGGACGGGGCTTCTTTGGGGGAACAACAATGACCGAGGGGTGGTGGCTCGCGATCGTTCTGCTGATCTTCGGGATATTGTTCCTTGTTGGTCTCGTCACCGACGCGCAGCGATCATGCGACGAGAAACGGCGAGCACGTGGGATCGAGCCAGACAAAGTGAGTGCCCGGCGTCCCATCATTCGGTGATTTGATACGGGTATTCCGCCCTTGCCCGCGCGCGGCTGATTCGCTTCATCCCGGCGCCATGCCCAAGCCCACCTTCGAACTCGATCCCCGCGAGGTAGAGAACTTCATCTGGCCGCTGCCGGCACGCCAGCAGCTCGTCTATCGGCTGGCCGTGAGGGGGTTATGTCAGCGCTGTCGCGGCGATCGTGTGTTTCGCCAGCGCACCGATTCGCTGATAGAGCAATATCGCAAGGATCTGCCGGCGGTCCTCGCCGAAGCGGCGAAGCTCGGCGAGGAGCTGGTGGCGGCGGTGCGGCGGTAGCGCCGACAACGGCAAATCAGGGATCTATCACCCTATTCCGAACTGCGAAGCGGACCAGCTCAGCAACGGAATGGACGCCGAGCTTCTTAAAGATGGTCGCGCGATGCGTCTCGGCTGTCTTGGTGCTGATGTCGAGGTGCACCGACACCCCCTTGCTGGTGCGCCCCTCAGCCAGTAGCTGGATGACCTCGCGCTCTCGCGTGCTGCATTGATCGAGCGATGGCTCCGTTTCGGCGCTAGCTTGTGCCGCGAGATAAGTGTTCAGCATGGTCCTCTGTACAATCCCGGTGAAGTAGGGATTGTGCTGACAAAGAGCCTCGACCGCGGCGGTGATATGTCTTCCGGCGTCCGACTTCAGGAGATAGCCGAGCGCACCGGCTTCAAGCGCTTCTTGTACGAAGTTCTCGGCCTCATGCATTGATAAGATCAAAACTTCGGTATTCGGGAGCGCCTCTTTGATCCGCCGGGTTGCTTCAAAGCCGTTCATCGCCGGCATCGCTAGATCAAGCAAGACCACGTGGGGACGCAGCTTGCCTGCGAGTTCGACCGCTTCCCGGCCATTGGATGCTTCCGCGCATACTTCCCAGCGCTCACGCTGCTCCAACAGCTCGCGCAAGCCGTGTCTGATCATCTCATGATCGGCCGCAATCAGGATCCGGGCCATGCCATGCCTACGTGCTCGTACATTACTCACCGCTGGGCAATATTGCTATTGCAGTGACCAAGTTGCCGTAGGGTGCGCGCCAGCGCGACACGCTGGTCACTTCTTCAGCCGCACGCCTGCACCGCCCCCATTCTCCTCAAGGAACTCGACGCCCGCTGTCTCCAGGGCGCGCCGCAACGCCTGTAGATTGTTTGGAGTAGCCTGACGCTGTCCTGTTTCAAAGTGAGCGATCGTGCTCAAGCTGACGCCGCTCTCTATCACCAACTGCACTTGGGTCATGCCCAGCAGGCCACGAGCTGCACGCAACTGTGCCGCCGTAGCTGTCATGCCTTATTGTTAACTGGCGATGACCATAAGCGTGCTTGAGAAAATCGAATACCTGGCCGAGTAGGAGTTGGGGCTTTTATTCCGTCGCCTTGTTCAACCAAGTGGCTAACCGGAGCTTCGCCGCCTCTTTCAACAAGCCGGGTTGCAGTTGTGTGGCGCTAGGGCCTCCTGCCGCTGCGCAACGGCTCAGCTCCCGCCCGCGCCATCGCGTCAATGAACCCG
>JASHUO010000157.1 GCA_030039975.1 Alphaproteobacteria bacterium | reverse complement strand
CGTCAAATTCTCCGAGCCGGGCGGTGCGGTGGTGGTGCGCTCCGAATTCGATGCCGAGGGCGACTTTGCCATCTCGGTCTCAGATCAGGGCATCGGCATGACGCCCGAGGAGATTCCGATCGCGCTCACGCCCTTCCGTCAGGTCAACAGCGGGCTGCAGCGCAGATATGAGGGCACCGGCCTCGGCCTGCCCATTGCCAAAGAGCTCGTCGAAATGCATGGCGGGTCGCTGACGATCGCCAGCGCGCGCGGCGCCGGCACCACCGTTACGGTGCTGCTGCCGGCGGCACGGGTGACAGCGGCGGCGTAGGGGCAAGACTCACCTCCACCGCCTCGCTCACCGCCGCGAGCGGGATCGCACTCATCTCGCTGCCGCCGAAACGCTGCGCTTCGATCAGCGTGAGCCGGCGCGCCGCCGGAGCGAATTTCGCCGCGGCGGAGGGGCCGAAGAGCGAGATCATGGCGACGCCCGAGGCTGCCAGCAGATGCCCGGCGCCGCTGTCATTAGCGACGGCAACGGCAAGGCGCCGGCCGAGCGCCATGGTGAAGAGCGGCGAGGCCGCGATCTCGGCGGCGATGCGCCGGTCCTGCAGCGGCAGCAGCGCCTCGGGCAAGGCCGTGCGGAGCTCTTCTTCCCAGCCGCGCTCGTCGGGGCCGAGCAGCAGCACTGCTGTGCGGCCGCGTTCCTGCTGGGCCTGGGCGAGCGCCACGAAGCGCGCAAGCGGCCAGCGCTTTTGCGCGCCGCCGGCACCCGGAGCGATGCCGATATAAACCGGGCCCGGCGGCAGCGCCAGCGCGGCGGCCTCGCTCCAAGGCGCGCCGAGCGCCAGATCGAAGCGCGGCTCGACGCGCTCGCCGCCGGCGATGGCGATGAGATCGAGGAGCTGATCGATGAGGCGCAGTGGCCGCTCATAGCCGCGTTTCGGCCGCTTGTCCGACAGCAGGAAGCGCGCCGCGCCGGAGACAAAGCAGCGGCTGCGGATCCGGCGCAGGATCAGCGTCGTGAGCACACGGCGCTGCGTGTCGATGACGAGGTCGAAGCGGCGTTCCGGCAGTGGCCGGCGCAGCAGCTCGTCGGCGCGCGAGCCGATGCCGGCCTCCTCGATGATCTCGTCGATGAGCGGCGCCGCAAGCGGCGCCAGCGCATGGGCATAAACCGTCTTGCCCTTGCCGGCGAGCCAGGTGATGCGCGCCGCCGGCCAGCGCTGGCGTAGCGCGCCGAGGAAGGGCAGCTTCATCACGCCGTCGCCGATGAGCTCGAGGCCGGAATAGACCAGCAGATCCATGGCGCGCGACAGTCTCACCGCGACGCCGCCGAAGCAAGCGCGGCGCGACCGGACCCTACCGCATCCAGCGGAACATGACCGAGGCGATGAGCACGGCGATGGAGAGCGCGAGCGCTGTCGTTGCCCAATCGGGCGCCCAGCTCGGCCAGTTGCGCTCGATCCAGGGTTCGCCCGCATCGGTGCGGGCGCGCCCATCCTCGCCCCATTCGAACATCGCGGGGTCGGCGGCGCGCGCCCGGGCGCGCTCATTTTCCGCGTCGAAGCAGGTGGCGCGGAAGATGGTGTATTCGGTGCTGGCCGAGTTGCGGGGATCATAGAGAACTTGCACGACGCGCACCGCCAGCGTGCGCCGCGATGCGAGCAAGCGCTCGGCCTCCGCCACCGCTGTGGGACGGTCGTCGAAAATGGCGGCCGTGCGCCAGGTCTGATCCTGACGCGCCTGCGTCTCGAAGGTGACGAGCTTCACATCGACCCCGGGGAACCCTGTTCCGTCCATCGCAATACCGGACAAATGCCTGCAAAAACTGCCACAACTACCGCTTTTATTCGATCTTTTCTGGATTCCCATTATTATTATTGGGAGTTCCTTGTCGAACTGTAAATCGACAGCGTGGCATCTTTGCGGAAAGTCCTGCGGAACGGGGTTGGGGGCGCTACCGGCGCTTGCCGCCGACGGTAACACCGGCCCATTTCTCGATATGGGTGATGAGGTTGGTGAAATCCTGGTCGGGGCCGCCCTGCGCAAGGCCATAGAGCCACATCTGCTTCACCGCATTGCCGATCCACATCGGCACGCCGAGCGCCTCGGCTTCGGCAATGCAGAGATTGACGTCTTTCGAGAGGAGGCCCAGCGCAAAGCCGAAATCAAAGCTCCGCGGCAGGATCGATTTGGGAAACTTGTCCTCACTCGCCGCGCTGCGGCCGCTGCCGGAATTGATGACGTCGATCATGAGATAGGGATCGAGCCCGGCCTTGACGCCGAGGACGATCGCCTCGGAGGTTGCTGCCGTGGCGGTGGCCGAGAGCAGATTGTTGATGACTTTCATCATCTGCCCCATGCCCGGCTCGGCGCCGATGTAGAAATATTTGCCGAGATTCTGCAACACCGGCTTCAGCCGCTCGCATTCCGCTGCCGGGCCCGCGACCATCAGCGCGAGCGTGCCCTTGGTGGCGCCGGCAATGCCGCCCGAGACCGGCGCGTCGATCGCGGTGATGTTGCGCTCCTTGAGGCCGGCCGCCACGGTCTTCGCCATGCGCGGCCCGGTGGTCGAGAGATCGACGAAGAGCTTTGCGCGCGTTCCCGCACCGACGCCGTTCTCGCCCAGCGCTACCTCGCGCACGATATCCGGCATCGGCAAGCTCGCCAGCACGATCTCGGCGCGGGATGCGACGTCGGCCGGCGATGATGCTTTCTCGGCGCCTTTGGCCGTGATCGCGCTCAGCGCCTGGCCCTGCACGTCATAAGCGACGAGGCGATAGCCCGCGGCCACGAGGCGTGACGCCATCGGCAGACCCATCCTGCCGATGCCGATGAAACCGATCGTCTCTCCGCTCACGCTTTCCTCCTGCATTGGATTCTCTTGGCTTCAGCCGAAGCGCGGGGGATGATGGTAGAGGCAGGCCGGCCGGCAAGGCCAGCCCTTACGGGAGGAGCGGGACGGCATGGAATTCGGCATTCTCTTCACATCGCATCCCAACACCGAAACGGAGAGCTACCCGCATCGCGCCGTCCACGCGCGGGTGACACAGGAAGTGCTGCGCGCCGATGCGCTGGGCTTCGACTATGCCTGGGTGGCGGAGCATCATTTCAGCAACCAGTACGGCATCATGCCGGATGTTTTCGTCTATGCCGCCTATCTCGCGGCGCTGACGCGCCGCATCAAGATCGGCACCGCGGTGGTGACCTTGCCGCTCGCCAATCCGCTGCGCGTGGCGGAGAATGCCGCCTTCGTCGACATCTTGAGCAATGGCCGCTTCGCGCTCGGGCTCGGCTCGGGCTATCGCAAATACGAGTTCGACGGCTTCGGCGTTGATTTCGACAAGCGGCGTGACATTCAGGAAGAGGCGCTGCCGCTCCTGATGGAGCTGTTCGCTAACAACCGGACCGACCATCACGGTCCTTATTTCAATTTCAAGGTCGACGGCGCCTACGAGCTGTTTCCGCACGCGCTGCAGCAGCCGCATCCGCCGATCTTCCTTGCCGGCGCCACCGACCGCTCGATCGGGGTCGCCGCCCGCATGGGCTTCGGGCTGTTTCTTTCCAGCTGGACGCCGTTCGCCGAATTGGCGCGGCAGGCG
>JASHUO010000013.1 GCA_030039975.1 Alphaproteobacteria bacterium | reverse complement strand
GCGGTTGAGGTCGACATTCTCCTCGGTGACGCGCCGGATCCAGGCGAAGCCGTAGGGGTTGATCGCGTGGATCGCAACGAGTGCTGTGTCGGGTGGCAGCGTCAGGCCGGTGCGCAAGCTTCCGGTCTGAACGCCCGAGCCGCTGAAGCCTTCCGCGCCATGCGTCGCTGAAATCGTCACCAGAAGGCGCGACGCGTCGCTCGGCCCGAGCCAGGCGAGATCGGTCGAGAGTGCTTCGCCGCCGGGGCCTTTGGCGTCGTCATGAGCATAGGTGAAGAGCCGGGCGCCGGCATCCCGCGCCGCATCGCGGAACTTGCCGCGCGCCTCGGCGTAGTCGCGAGCGAAATGCGTGCTCGGGTTCATGACTGTTTCTCGACGAACGCGTCCATCACCAGCTTGTCGCCGGCCTTGTCGAAACGGATCGCGAGCTTATTGTCCTCGACCGAACGCACCGTGCCATAGCCGAATTTCTGGTGGAAGACCCGGTCGCCCGCGGCGAAGCCGCCGATACGGCGCAGCTCGCGCCCGGCGGCGGGGGCCGGCCGCGCCTCGAGGATCGGCGCGCGGCGGCCGAGCGGCCCCAGTCGCGTCAGATCCGGCCGTGGCGGGAAGCTTTCGCCCATCGACCAATCGCCGCCCAGCGCCGCGGCGCGCGGATAGAGGCCGGGATCGGCCACCACTTCGAGATGCTCGGTCGGCAGCTCGGCGACGAAGCGCGACGGCAGGCTCGGCTGCCATTGGCCATAGAGCCGGCGGTTCGCGGCGTAAGAAACATAGGCGCGCCGGCGCGCGCGGGTGAGCCCGACATAGGCGAGCCGCCGCTCTTCCTCGAGCCCGGCGCGGCCGTTGTCCTCCATGGCGCGCTGATTGGGGAAAAGCCCCTCTTCCCAGCCCGGCAGGAACACGGTGTCGAATTCGAGCCCCTTGGCACCGTGCAAGGTCATGACGCTCACCATGTCGCCGCCGGACGCGGCGGTGTTCTCCATCACCAAACTGACATGCTCGAGGAAGCCCGCGAGCGTATCGAACTCGGCCATCGCGACGACCAGCTCCTTGAGGTTCTCGAGCCGGCCCGGCGCCTCGGGCGATTTATCCGCCTGCCACATGGCGGTATAGCCGGACTCGTCGAGCACCTCCTGGGCGAGGTCGGTGTGCAGCGCGGTGTCGGCACGGCCCCGCCAGCGCGACAGCGCGGTGAGAAAATCGCGCAGCGCGCGCCGGGCCGCGGGTTTCAGCTCGTCGGTCTCGATCATGCGCTGCGCCGCTTCGGTGAGCGGGATCCGCTGCGACCGTGCCAGCGCGTGCAAGGCCTGCAAGGTCACATCGCCGATGCCGCGGCGCGGCAGGTTGACGATGCGCTCGAAAGCGAGATCGTCGGCCGGCTGGTGGACGAGACGGAAATAGGCGAGCGCGTCGCGAATCTCCTGGCGCTCATAGAAGCGGGGGCCGCCGATGACGCGATAGGGCAGGCCGAGCGTGATGAAACGCTCTTCGAATTCGCGCGTCTGGAAGCCGGCGCGCACCAGGATCGCAATCTCCGCCAGGGTCTCGCCGCGGCGCTGGCGCTGCTCGATCTCGTCGCCGACCCAGCGCGCCTCCTCCTCGGCGTCCCACAGGCCGCGCAGCACGATCGGCTCGCCCTCGTTGAGCTCGGTCCACAAGGTCTTGCCGAGTCGGCCTTCATTCTTGGCGATCAGCGCCGAGGCAGCGGCGAGGATGCGCGGCGTCGAGCGGTAGTTCTGTTCGAGACGGATGATCTGCGCGCCGGGAAAGTCGCGCTCGAAGCGCAGGATGTTGCCGATCTCGGCGCCGCGCCAGGAATAGATCGACTGGTCGTCATCGCCGACGCAGCAGAGATTGCGGTGGCCCTGCGCCAGCAGCCGCAGCCAGAGATACTGCGCGACATTGGTGTCCTGGTACTCGTCGACGAGGAGATAGCGGAAGCGGTGCTGGTAATCGGCGAGGATGTCCGGCCGGGCGGCGAACAGCGACAGATTGTGCAGCAGGAGATCGCCGAAATCGGCGGCGTTGAGGGTCGCCAGCCGCTCCTGATAGAGGCGATAGAGCGTGAGCGCGCGGCCATCGGCGAGCTCGCCGCGGTCGCCGGGCGGCACTTTGTCGGGGGTAAGCCCGCGATCTTTCCAGCGCTCGAAGGCGCCGAGCAGCGCGCGGGCCGGCCAGCGCTGCTCGTTGATCCCCTCGGCCTGCGCGATCTGCTTCACCAGGCGAAGCTGGTCGTCCGTGTCGAGAATGGTGAAATTGGGCTTGAGACCCACCACCTCCGCATGCCGCCGCAACAGCCGGGCAGCAACCGAGTGGAAGGTGCCGAGCCAGAGTCCTTCGGCACTCTCGCCGATCATGCGCTCCAGCCGCTCGCGCATCTCCAGCGCCGCCTTGTTGGTGAAGGTCACCGCCAGGATCTGGCTCGGCCAGGCGCGGCGCGAGAACAGGATATGGGCGAGCCGGGTGGTCAGCACCCGCGTCTTGCCGGTGCCGGCGCCCGCCAGCACCAGCACCGGGCCGTCGACCGCTTCGGCCGCCCGGCGCTGCGCCTCGTTGAGCCCGGCGAGATAGGGGGGTGTCAGGGCGGCGGCGGCAGGGGTGAGTGGCTCGGCCATCGCCCGGTATATAGCATGTCGGCGCCGGGTCGGGAGAGGCGTGGCAGCCAAGCAACGGTAGTTGCGACGATGCCACGCAGCGGTTGAATTCGCTGGAAACTCCCCAGGGGAGTCGCCCTATGATGCGGCCGCCCTATGCACGCCGCCATCATCATCCTGGTCTTCATTCTGACGTATCTCGGCATGGCTGCCGGGCGGCTCCCCTGGCTGCAGGTCGACCGGACCGGCATCGCGCTGCTCGGCGTCATCGCGCTGCTCGCCACCGAGACGGTGACGCTCGACGATCTCGGCGGCAGCATCGACACCTCGACCCTGGTGCTGCTCTTCGCGCTGATGATCATCTCGGCGCAGTTCCTGTCCTCCGGCTTCTTCGATCGCTGCGCCGACTGGATCGGCCGCCAGACCGGCGGTCCGGCGCGGCTCCTCGCGGCGACGGTCGCGGTCTGCGGCGGGCTCGGCGCACTTTTCGCCAACGACATCCTGATCATCCCGCTGGTGCCGCTGCTCATCGCCGGGGCGCGGGCGCGCAGCCTCGACCCGCGCCCCTTCCTCATCGCCCTCGCCTGCGCCACCAATGCCGGCTCGGCGGCGACGCTGATCGGCAATCCGCA
>JASHUO010000156.1 GCA_030039975.1 Alphaproteobacteria bacterium | reverse complement strand
GGCCGGCAATGAGCGAAGCTATGCGACGCGCGCACGGTCCGCGCGCGCTCCTCCCTGAGCTCGCTGTGGCCATCGGCCTGCTGCTGCTGCCTTTCGTCCTGCCGCGTCTCGGCGGCACCCTCGATCTGGCGCAGCGCATCCTCGACTGGGGCCTGTTCGGCCTCGGCTTCGACATTCTCTTCGGCTTTACCGGGCTGCTCGCCTTCGGCCAGGCGGCGTTCTTCGGCGCCGGCGGCTTCGTCGCGGCCTATCTGCTGACCGCGCCCTATACCGACAATGCGCTGCTCGCGCTCGTGGCGGGAACCGTGGTCGCGGCGGCGCTCGGCACGGTCATCGGCCTCTTGTCGCTGCGCCGCGCCGGCATCTACTTCGCCATGCTGACCCTGGCCTTCGGCGAGATGGGGTATTTCCTCGACATCTCGCCGCTTGCCGCCTGGACCGGCGGCGAGAACGGCATCGCCGGCGTGCCGACCCCGCGCCTGGCGCTCGGGCCCTGGGCGCTCGACCTGGCGACGCCGATGGCGACCTATTGGCTGCTCGCGGTGCTGTTCTTTCTCGGCTTCTGGCTGGCGCATCGCATCATCCGCTCGCCCTTCGGCCTGGTGCTGCGCGCCATCCGCGACAACGAGGCGCGCGCCAGCGCCGTCGGCCATGACGTGCAGAAATACAAGCTCGCCGCTTTCGTCATCGCCGCTGCCTATGCCGGTCTCGCCGGCGGCTTGCTCGGCCTGCTGCAAGGCTACATGCCGCCCGATGCCTTCTATCTCGACACCTCGGGCCAGCTCGTCGTCCAGACCGTGATCGGCGGTGCCGGGACGCTCATCGGCCCGCTCTTCGGCGCCACCGTCTGGCTCTATCTCTACACCGTGCTGCAGACGGTGGTGAATCTCGGCAGCCTGTGGAAGCTGCTGCTCGGGCTCATCTTCGTCGTGCTGGTGACGGTCCTGCGCGGCGGCATTTGCGGCGGCCTCGTGCTGCTGTGGCACCGGCTGCGCCGGGCGCCGACGCCCGCCGAGCCACAAGTCCCGGCGCCGGCCGCCGGACCGGCGGGGCCGGTCGAAGCGGCGCCGTCGCGGCAGCGGGCGGCCTGCGACGGTCCAGTCGTGCTTAGGGCCGAAGGCCTCAGCAAGCGCTATAGCGGCCTAGTCGCCGTTGACGGCGTCGCCTTCGAGCTGACGGAAGGCGAGATCCGCGCCGTCATCGGCCCGAACGGCGCCGGCAAATCGACCTTCTTCAACATGCTGGCGAGCGTCATCCCGGCGAGTGCCGGCGAGGTACATTTCCGCGGCGAGCGCGTGACCGGGCTCGATGTTGCGCGCGTCTGCCAGCGCGGGCTCGCCAAGAGCTTTCAGATCAACCAGCTCTTCACCACGCTCACCGTGCGCGACAATGTGCTCATCGCGGCGCTGGCGCGCCATGGCGGCCGCTTCACCCCGGCGATGCTGCGCGATGTCAACGGCATCGCCGCGCTGGCCGCGCTCACCGACGAGACGCTCACGGCGGTGCAGCTCGCCGACCGCGCCGGCACCAAAGTCGCCGCGCTCGCTTATGGCGAGAAGCGCCGGCTCGAGATCGGCCTCGCGCTGGCGACGCGGCCCAGCGTGCTGCTGCTCGACGAGCCGATGGCGGGGATGAGCCCGGCCGAGCGGACCGACACGGTGCGGCTGCTGAAGCGCATCGCGCACGGCATCAGCATCGTCATCGTCGAACACGACATGGATGTGATCTTCGAGCTCGCCGACCGCATCACCGTGCTTTACAACGGCCGCAAGATCGCCGAGGGCACGCCCGAGGCGATTCAGGCCGATCCGCAGGTCCGCGCCGCCTATCTCGGAAGCCCGGTGGATCATGAGCTTGCTTGAGGTCGACGCGATCGACACCTATTACGGCGACGCGCATACGCTGTTCGGCGTCTCGCTGCGCGTCGAGCAGCATGAGGTGGTCGCGCTGCTGGGGCGCAACGGCGCCGGCAAAACGACGGCGCTCAAGACCATCATGGGCGTCATCGCGCCGCGGCGCGGCGCCATCCGCTTCGCCGGCGAGCCGATCCAGGGCTTGCCGCCCTACAAGATCGCGCGCCGCGGCGTCCAGCTCGTGCCGGATGAACGGCGGATCATCGGCGGCTTGACGGTCGAAGAGAATCTGGTGCTGGCCGGCCTCACCGCCGCCGAGCGCTGGACCCTCGACCGCATCTACGCCATGTTCCCGCGCCTCCAGGAGCGGCGGCGCCAGCGCGGGCGCGAGCTGTCGGGTGGCGAGCAGCAGATGCTGGCGATCGCCCGCGCGCTGGTGCGCGAGCCGCGGCTCATCCTGCTCGACGAGCCCTTCGAAGGGCTGGCGCCGCTCATCGTCCAGGATCTCCTGGGCGTGTGCCGGACCCTCGCGGAGGAAGGCCGCACCATCGTCATCGTCGAACAGAACGTCCACGCCGCGCTGGCGCTGGCGCAGCGCTGCTACATCCTCAACAACGGCCACCTCGTCTATGAGGGAACGCCGGCCGGCCTGCGCGCGGAGAGCGAGCTGATGCATCGCCTTCTGGGTGTTTAAGCGCTGCGGTCACGCCGCGAGCGCGCCAGCGCTCGTCGGCGGCGGCGTCAGCGCTTGCGTAGCAAGCGCGGGAGCCGCTCGGTTCCGACTGGCTGCCGGAAGTGACGCTCGCGTCTGCGACGCGAGCGACCCCCCTCCCTAACCCTCCCCCTCAAGGGGGGAGGGGATTTTTATCGCGCGGGTGGGGGCTGGCTGTCGCGCTTCTCAACCTGCCGGCAGCGTCGCGTAGCGGCGGCGGAAGTCGGGGCCGGCGTCGGCGAGGGTGAGGCCGCTGGCGAAAGCGGGGTGGCGGGTCCAGGGTAGCGCCGTCTCGCGCGTCAGCGCGTTCAAACTTTCCATATAGGGCACCGCCTCATCCGCGAGGCATCGCTCCATGTCGGCGATGTCGGGAAAGCGCTGCGCCGCCGGCCACCAGATCGAGCGTCCGGCGAGATAGCCGCTCGCGCCGGCGGCGTAGGCGTAGCCGAGGACCCGTCGGAACTCCGCCATGCCGGCGCCGGCGCTGAGCATCACCCAGGGCCGGGCTGCGGCCCGGGCGAGCGCGGCGAAATGCGCGCGCGCTTCGGCGACGCGCTCGGCGGGTCCGCTCGCGGGGTCCGGCAGCTTTGCCGCTTCGATCGGGCTTTCGAGCTTGAAGAGATCGACGCCGAAGCCGGGATCGGCGAAATCCCGCACGCTTTTGATCACCAGCTCGGGCCGCTTGCCGGCCTGCTCGACATAGCCGCGCGTCTGCTCCTTCTCCTGCGGCAGCGCATAAACCAGGAGCTCCAGGACATAGCAGATATCGTGGTCACGGCAGGCCTCGCCGATGCGCTGGACGAAGGACTGCTGATGCATCCGGATCTCGGGCGACGCATCGGGCCGGTACCAGGCGAGCACCTTCACCGCGTCGGCGCCGAGGCGCTTGATCTTGGCGACGCTCCAATCGGCGATCTCGTCCGAGAGACGACCGCTGGCGGTCTCGCGGAAGGCATGCTCTTCGAGCGTCACGATCAGTCCGCGATGCGGCGGCATGGTATCGAAGCCGGCCCAATAGCCATAAAGCGGCTCGGTCAGCAGCGCCGAGGCATGCGGCGCGAGCACGCGCGTCAGCGCGCGCTTCACGGCGGCGACATCCGCAAAGGCCGCCTTGGGCGTGCCGCGCTTCGCTTTGATCAGGTCGAAGATCGGCGGCCGCTGATCGGTGGCGAGCATGGCGAATTGTCCGCTGTCGGTCGCGAGGCGGCGCAAGCCCCAATATTTTCCGGCCGTCAGCTCCATCGCTCTTTCTCCTGCAGCAAGGCATCGACCTGTTCGCGCCGCGGCGTGCCGCGGCGGCCGCCGAAGGTCTTGCATTTGAGTGCCGCCGCCGCGCCGGCGAAGCAGGCCGACGGCTCGAGGCCCTGACCTTCGGCGAGGGCGAGGGCGAGCGCGCCGTGAAACACATCGCCGGCGCCCAGCGTGTCGACGGCACGCACGGGCGGCGCCGGAATCCGCTGCACCCGATCGCCGATGAGCCAGAGCGATCCGCGCTCGCCATCGGTGACGCCGAAGACGGCGCCGGGCGGCCGGGCGCGGCAGCTTTGCCGCAGCGCCTCGGCCAGGTCGTCGCAGCCGGCGAAGCGGCGCAGCGCCGGCGCCGAGAACACGGTGTGCGAGGCCTCGGCGGCGAGGCTCACCAGCGTCTCCGCGTCCGAGATGTCGGCGTCGAGGACGCCGGGAATGCCGTGCCGCCGCGCCGCGGCCAGCACCGCAGTAGCGCCCAGAGGCCAACGCGTATCGGCCAGCACCGCGTCGAAGTGGGCGATCCGCTCGAGCGGCAGCCAATCGGTCTCGTCGGGTAGGGCGGGATCGATGAAGGTGCAGACGAGGCGCTCGCCCGCCCGGTCGACCAGCACCGTCGCCACCGTCGAGCGGCAGCCGTCGAAACGCCGGACCTCGGCGGTATCGACGCCTTCCGCCGCCAGCTCGTCGACGATCGCTTCGCCCACCGCGTCGCGGCCGACGCGCCCCCAATAGGCGGCCCTTCCGCGCAGCCGGGCGACGGTGACCGCCGCCGTTGCCGCCATCCCGCCGCCGACCTGGAGCACGTCGCTCGCCCTCATCTTCACCGGCTCCGTCGGCAGCGTCGGAACGCGCCAGAGCGTGTCCTGCGAGGCAAGGCCGAGACACAGCACCGCGCGGGGCACAGCAGGCCGGTTAAGCATCGACGGCGAATTGCGGCTTGATGCGCTCGCCGGCGGCAAAGGAGCGGAAGAGATCGGCGAGCCCGTCGAGCGGCACGCGGCCGTCGACGAAGCGGCGATAGCGCTCGCGATTGGCGCGC
>JASHUO010000155.1 GCA_030039975.1 Alphaproteobacteria bacterium | reverse complement strand
GCCGATTCGGCCGCCGCCGAGGGGGCGCGGCGCGGCCGGCGTGCCGAGAACAGCCCGATGATGCCGCGCGGCAGGAACAGGGTGACGAGAACGAAGAGCCCGCCGATCGCGAACAGCCAGACCTCGGGCAGCGCGCTGGTGAACCAGGTCTTGCCGAAATTGACCAGCACCGCGCCGAGGATCGCGCCGCTCAGCGTGCCGCGGCCGCCGACCGCGACCCAGATCACCGCCTCGATCGAATTGCCGGGGGCGAATTCCGAGGGGTTGATGATGCCGACCTGCGGCACGTAGAGGGCGCCGCCGATCGCGGCGATGATCGCCGAGACCGTCCAGACGACGAGCTTGTAGGATTCCGGCCGGTAGCCGAGGAAGCGGGTGCGCGGCTCGGCGTCGCGCACCGCGATCAGCACCTTGCCGAAGCGCGAGCCAATCATCGCGCGGGCGAGCAGGAACGCCAGCGACAGGACGCCGGCGGTCACCAGCATCAGGCCGGCCGCGGTGCTCTCCCGGTTCAGCGGGAAGCCGAGCACGTCCTTGAAATCGGTCATGCCGTTGTTGCCGCCGAACCCCATGTCGTTGCGGAAGAAGGCGAGCATCAGCGCGTAGGTCAGCGCCTGGGTGATGATCGAGAGATAGACGCCGGAGACGCGTGAGCGAAACGCGAACCAGCCGAAGGCGAGGGCGAGGGCGCCGGGCACCAGCGCGACCATCGCCAGCGCGAACCAGAAATGGTCGAAGCCGTACCAGTACCACGGCAGGCGGTTCCAGCCGATGAACACCATGAAATCGGGCAGCACCGGATTGGCATAGACGCCGCGCGCACCGATCTCGCGCATCAGGTACATGCCCATGGCATAGCCGCCGAGCGCGAAGAACGCGGCGTGGCCGAGAGTGAGGATCCCGGCATAGCCCCACACCAGATCGATCGCCAGCGCCAGGATCGCGTAGCAGAGATACTTGCCGGCGATGGAGACGGCGAAGTCGGGCGCGTGCAGCGGGCTGGCGGCCGGAACCGCAAGATTCATGACGGCGAGCAGCGCCGCGCCGCCGAGCACGGCGATGAGGGTCACGCAGCTGGCGCGGTCGAGCCGTATCATGTCTCGGCCGCCCGGCCCTTCATCGGGAAGAGGCCCTGCGGGCGACGCTGGATGAACAGGATCAGGAACACCAGGACGATGATCTTGGCCAGCACCGCGCCCTCGAACGGCTCGACGAACTTGTCGACGATGCCGACCAGCAGCGCGCCGAACAGCGTACCCCAGAGATTGCCGACCCCGCCGACCACGACGACGATGAAGCTGTCGACGATGTAGTTCTGGCCGAGATTGGGGCTGACATTGTCGATCTGCGAGAGCGCGACGCCGGCGATGCCGGCGATGCCGGACCCCAGGCCGAAGGTCAGCGCGTCGATCCACGGCGTGCGAATGCCCATCACCGCCGCCATGCGCCGGTTCTGCATCACCGCCCGGATGCTGCGGCCGAGGCCGCCCCAGCGCAGCGTCGCCATCAACGCGCCGAGCACCAGCAGCGCGAAGAAGATGATCCACAGGCGATTGATGGTGAGCACCAGCCCGCCGACATCGAGCGAGCCGCTCATCCAGGACGGCGAGGTCACGTCCTGGTTGGTGGCGCCGAAGATGCTGCGCACCGCTTGCTGCAGGATCAGGCTGAGGCCCCAGGTGGCGAGCAGGGTCTCGAGCGGCCGGCCGTAGAGGAAGCGGATCAGGCAGCGCTCGATGATGATGCCAAGCGCGCCCGCGACCAGGAAGGCGGCCGGCACCGCGAAGAGCAGCCCGTAATCGTCGAGCGCCGGCGTCGTCGCGGCGATCACCTGCTCCACGACGAAGGTCGTATAGGCGCCGATCATCACCATCTCGCCATGCGCCATGTTGATGACGCCCATGACGCCGAAGGTGATGGCGAGGCCGGAGGCGGCGAGCAGCAGCACGGCGCCGAGGCTGACGCCGTAATAGACGTTCTCGAGCAGGCCCCAGAGCTGCAAGCGACTGTCGATGTCGTGAACCGCCCGGGCGATCGCCGCGGCGACCGGGGCCGGCTGGCCCTGCAGCGAGGCGAGCAGGTTGCGCGCCGAGAGGTCGGCGCGCCGTGCCAGCTCGTCGACCGCGGCGATCCGCGCCGACTCCGCGCCGGTGCCGCTTTTGAGCAGCGCCGCCGCCGCCGCCTCGTGCAGCACCCGCGCGACGCCGGAATCCTTCTCGCCCGTGAGCGCCCGATCGATCAGCGCCAGGGCACCGGGATCGGCCGATTGATAGAGCGCCTCGGCGGCCTTGCGGCGCGCCGACGCGTCTTTGGCGAAGAGGCCGAGCGCGCCCTCGGCGCTCGCGATCGCGGCGCGCACGGAATCATTGACGATGACCCGCCGCAGATTGACCGGCTCCGGCGCATCGTCGACGGGAGCGCCGGTGCGCGCATCGACAAACCCCGTCTCGGTGCGGATATAGAGGGGCGCATCCGGGTTGGGCCATTTCCAGGCGAACAGCTTGCCGTCGCGCAAGGCACCGATGACCGCGGCGGCGCGCGGGTTGCCCGACGTCGCCAGCGCCTGGACGCCCTGCGCGACGACATCGAAATTGGTCGCCGCGATCTGCGCGAAGGGGTCCGTGTCGGCGCGCGCCGGGAGCACGGTGGCCACCGCGAGCAGAGCGGCGAGCCACAGGCCGCGCCAGAAGCGGCGTGCTCCCGGTAATGCGCCCCGACCGGACATCCCCGTCAGGTCTTGTGGGTCCCCAGGCATTTGCCGGCGACGACGTCATAGGACCCGCACGACATCGGCGGCAGCCAGTCGCCGATCAGGTTCTTGCTCTCCGGCAGATAGGGCGACCAGGGCTGGGCGACGACGAGGCCCGGCGTCTGCCAGACGGTGTTGAATTGCCCGTTCTCCTGCACCTCACCGATCAGCACCGGCTTGGTCAGGTGATGGTTCGGCATCATCGTCGCAAAGTCGCCGGACAGGTTGGGATGGGCGACGCCGACCATCGCGTCGATCACCGCGTCGTGGTCGGTGGTGGCGGCCTTCTCGACCGCCTTCACCCACATGTTGAAGCCGATGTAGTGCGCTTCCATGGGGTCGTTGAAGACGCGCTTGTCGTTCTTCGTGAATTTCTTGAAGGCGGCGACGACCTCCTTGTTCGCGTGCGTCTCGACGCTCTCGAAGTAGTTCCACGCGGCGAGGTGGCCGACCAGCGGCTTGGTGTCGATGCCGGCCAGCTCCTGCTCGCCGACGCTGAAGGCCACCACCGGGATGTCGGTCGCCTTGATCCCCTGGTTGCCCAGCTCCTTGTAAAACGGCACGTTGGCGTCGCCGTTGATCGTCGACACCACCGCGGTCTTCTTGCCGGCGGAGCCGAAGCCCTTGATCTTGGCGACTTCCGCCTGCCAGTCGGAATAGCCGAACGGCGTGTAGTTGATCATGATGTCCTCGGCGGCGAAGCCCTTGTCCTTCAGATAGGCCTCGAGGATCTTGTTGGTGGTGCGCGGATAGACGTAATCGGTGCCTTCCAGCACCCAGCGCTTCACCCCGACCTGGCTCATCAGATAGTCGACCGCGGGAATTGCCTGCTGATTGGGCGCCGCGCCGGTGTAGAACACGTTGCGGCTGCACTCCTGACCCTCATATTGGACCGGGTAGAGCAGGATGCCGTTCAGCTGCTCGAAGACCGGCAGGACCGACTTGCGCGACACCGACGTCCAGCAGCCGAACACCGCGGCCACCTTGTCGACCGACAAGAGCTGCTTCGCCTTCTCGGCGAAGAGCGGCCAGTTGGAGGCGGGATCGACCACCACCGCCTCGAGCTTCCGGCCCATCACCCCGCCCTTCTTGTTCTGCTCGGCGATCAGCATCAGCATGACGTCCTTGAGCGGCACTTCGCTGATGGCCATCGTGCCCGAGAGCGAATGCAGGATGCCGACCTTGATCGGCCCGGTCTCGGGCCCGGCTGCCACCTGCGTCGCCGCCCGCGCGCGCGGTACGTTGACCGATCCGGCGCCGACGCCGGTGGCCGCCGCGGCGGCAAGGCCGAGGCCAAGCCGTCCGAGAGTGCGACGGTCAATGATGTTGTTGTCGTCTGACATGTGAAGCCTCCCCGCCATTGCCCGCCGGTCCCACCGCGGGATCGACCGTCAGGCTGCAAGATCGAGGCCAATCCGACCCGACGGCAACCATCGCGCCGGCTGTATACAAGCCCGGCCCTTTGCCCGGAATTTGAGCACGGAGATGCCCGGGATTTGAGCATGAAAACCGGGCGGCGCGCCGACCCGCTGGGACTCCTGCGGCTCGTCGCCTCAGGACAGAGACGCTCACCAACGGGGCCGGCAGCCTACGATCTGTGCGCGGTGCGGAAATCCTGGGCGGCAGGAGGCCCTTTAGACTCCCCCTAACCGAGCAGCGTAATGAGCGCCGCCGGATCCTCCTTGCCGCGGCCGCGCGCTTTGAGCAGGCGGTAGAGCGCGCTCGCCAGCGCCGTCATCGGCAGCGGCGTCACCGTCTGCCGCGCCAGGTCGCAGGCGGTGTCGAGATCCTTGAGCAGGATATCGGCGGCGGCGAGCGGCGGATCGTAGCTGCCGCTCGCCATGCGCCGGCCAAAGATCTGCAGCGGCAGCGAATCGGCAAATCCGCCCTTGAAGCAATCGGGCAGCCGCGCCGCATCGACGCCGGCATCCTGCGCCAGCTTGATCGCCTCGGCGATGACGGCGAGGTTGCAGCCGACGATCATCTGGTTGCACAGCTTCGTCGTTTGCCCGGCGCCGAGCGGGCCCATATGGGTGACGCTGGCCGCAAGCGCCGCCAGCACCGGCCGCGCGCGCTCGATCGCGGCCGCATCGCCACCGGCCATGACGACGAGCTTGCCTTGCTCGGCGCCGGGAACGCCGCCCGAGACCGGCGCATCGATCCAGGGGGTGCCGCGCTCGCGCCGCAGCCGTTCGCCGAGGCGCCGCGTCGCCTCGGGGCTGATGCTGGAGAAATCGATGAGGCTGGCCGGCGGCGCGATGCTCTCGGCGATTCCGGCGGGGCCGAACACGACCGCTTCGACCGCCGCGGCATCGGTGACGCACAGCATCACGATCTCGGCGCCGCGCGCGGCCTCGGCCGGGCTCGCCGCAGCCTGGGCGCCGTGCGCCACGAGCGGCGCGAGCTTGTCGCGGTTGCGGTTCCACAGCGCGACATCGTGGCCGGCGTCGACGAGCCGCCGCGCCATCGGCGCCCCCATGAGGCCGATACCGATAAAGGCGAGCTTCATGACGGCGTCTCCTTGGGCCAGTCGACCGCGCCGGCATGCGTCACCGCGCCGAGATGGGCGGGCCCGACCGTGGCGGCGTATTTCTGCAGCAGCCCCGAGAGCGGGGCGCGCTCGGGCGGGCGCCAGCGCGCGCGCCGCCGCGCCAGCTCGTCATCGCCGACCTCCAGCTCGATGGTGCCGACACTGCCGTCGATGCGGATCCTGTCGCCATCCTCGACCAGCGCCAGCGTGCCGCCCGCAGCGGCTTCCGGCCCGGCATAGCCGATGCACATGCCGCGGGTCGCGCCGGAAAAGCGGCCATCGGTGAGGAGGGCCACCTGCTCGCCCATGCCCTGGCCGTAAATGAGCGCGGTGACGCCCAGCATCTCGCGCATGCCGGGGCCGCCCCGCGGCCCTTC
>JASHUO010000154.1 GCA_030039975.1 Alphaproteobacteria bacterium | reverse complement strand
TCGGCCGCGCGCGCGGGCGCAAGCGCCAGGAGAAACAAGCAGGCGACGAGGGAAAGAAGTTTCAAGCGCATTCCGTTGGTCCGAGCTGGGTGAAAGCGACAGGACCATACCGAAGAAGCCGTCAGCTGTCAGCTGTCAGCCGTCAGCTTAGCAGGTCGGCTGCCTGCGACATCCCGTCCGACGTGGCACCTGTTTACGCAGAGCTGAGAGCTGACGGCTGACGGCTTCTCTCACCCCGCTTCCGCCGCACGCGCCTGGCGCTTGCGCTCGTTGGGATCGAGGAAGCGCTTGCGCAGCCGGACGGATTTCGGCGTCACCTCGACGAGCTCGTCATCGGCGATATAGGCGATCGCCTGCTCCAAAGTCATCATGATCGGGGGCGTCAACCGTACCGCCTCGTCCTTGGCGGTGGTGCGGATGTTGGTGAGCTGCTTGCCTTTCAGCGGATTGACGTCGAGATCATTGTCGCGCGTATGCGCGCCGATGATCATGCCCTGGTACACCTGGGTTCCCGGCGTGATGAACATCGGGCCGCGATCCTCGAGGTTCCAAAGGGCATAGGCGATCGCCGCGCCCTCGCCGGTCGAGATGAGCACGCCATTGCGCCTTCCCTCGATCGGCCCCTTCCACGGCGCGTAGCCATGGAAGAGCCGGCTCATGATGCCGGTGCCGCGCGTGTCGGTAAGGAATTCGCCCTGATAGCCGATGAGGCCGCGTGTCGGCGCCAGGAAGGTGAGGCGCTGCTTGCCGCCACCGGAGGGCCGCATGTCGATCATCTCGGCCTTGCGATGCGCCATCTTCTCGACGACGATACCGGAGAATTCCTCGTCGACGTCGATCTGCACCTCTTCGATCGGCTCGAGGCGCTGGCCGGTGGCGGAATCGGTCTTGAACAGCACGCGCGGGCGCGAGATGGCGACCTCGTAGCCCTCGCGCCGCATGGTCTCGATGAGCACGCCGAGCTGCAGCTCGCCACGGCCCGCGACCTCGACCGCGTCCTTGTCCTCGGTCTCGCGCACGCGGATCGCGACATTGCCCTCGGCCTCGCGGCGCAAGCGCTCGACGATCATGCGCGAGGTGACCTTGCTGCCCTCGCGACCGGCGAGCGGGCTGTCATTGACCGAGAAGGTCATGGCCAGGGTCGGCGGATCGACCGGCGTCGCCGGCAGCGCCTCACCGACTTCCGGCGCGCAGATCGTGTCGGCGACGGTGGTCTCGGTGAGACCGGCAATGGCGATGATGTCGCCGGCTTCGGCCTCGTCGATCGGCTTGCGCTCGAGCCCGCGGAAGGCGAGCAGCTTGGTGAGGCGCGCCTGCTCGATGACGCGGCCGTCGCCCGCCAAGGCCTTCACCGGCATGTTGACGCGCGCCGTGCCGCTATGGATGCGGCCGGTCAGCACGCGGCCGAGATAGGGATCGCTCTCGAGCGTGGTGACGAGCATGGTGAAGGGCGCGTCGAGATAGGCCGTCGGCGCCGGCACGTGGCGGACGATAAGGCCGAAGAGCGCGCTCAGATCCTGCCGCGGCGCATCGAGATCGGCCACCGCCCAGCCGGCGCGGCCCGACGCGTAGAGCGTCGGGAAATCGAGCTGCTCGTCCGTCGCGTCGAGCGCGGCAAAGAGATCGAAGATCTCGTCATGCACCTGGTGGACGCGCGCATCCGGGCGGTCGACCTTGTTGATGACGACGATCGGCCGCAACCCTTGGCGCAGCGCCTTGCCGACGACGAATTTGGTTTGCGGCATCGGCCCCTCGGCAGCATCCACCAGCACGACGACGCCGTCGACCATGCTGAGGATGCGCTCGACCTCGCCGCCGAAATCGGCATGGCCCGGCGTGTCGACGATGTTGATGCGCGTCCCCTGCCAGAGCACCGAGGTGCATTTGGCGAGGATGGTGATGCCGCGCTCGCGCTCGAGATCGTTGCTGTCGAGCGCCCGCTCCATCACCTGCTGGTTGGCACGGAAGGCGCCGCTCTGGCGCAGCAGCTGATCGACCAGCGTGGTCTTGCCGTGGTCGACATGCGCGATGATGGCGATGTTGCGGATATCCATGGGCGCGGCACGATGCCGGAAAATGGTTAAAACGGGATGACGGGGTTAAGTGGGGATGGCCGCGCCGGGGCGCAATGGCGGCGGTGGTATAGCCGAGATCGCGCCCTCGGTCGATGGTTTTCGGCCAATGCTCCCTGAGCGGCACCAAGCCCGGGTTGTCCGTGCCTCATAATTGCCCGAGACGCCGACCTGCCGCCCGTGATAGTCACGCGCATTGCGCGAGCTGGAACCACCCGCGAGGCAACCCTGATGCGTCCCTTCCGCTTTTTGCTCCCACTTTGGCTGGGGCTGGCCGTGCTTGCGGCCCCGGCCCCTTCATCGGCTCAGGTCGCTGTCGGCGTCTCCATCCGCGTAGCGCCGCCGCCGCTGCCGGTCTACGTCCAGCCACCCATCCCCGCCCCCGGCTACCTCTGGACGCCGGGCTACTGGGCCTATGGCCCGGCCGGCTATTACTGGGTCCCGGGCACATGGGTCCAGCCGCCGGCGGTGGGCCTGCTGTGGACGCCGGGATATTGGGGCTGGAGCAACGGGCTTTATGCCTGGCACGCCGGCTATTGGGGGCCGCATATCGGCTTTTATGGCGGCGTCAATTACGGCTTCGGCTATTTCGGCGCCGGCTTCGCCGGCGGCTTCTGGGCGCACGGCGTGTTCAATTACAACCGCGCCGTGGCCAACGTCGGCGGCATCCATGTCGTCACCTACAACAAGACGGTCGTCGTCAACCGCGTGCATGTCAGCTTCAACGGCGGCCCGCATGGCCTCCGCGCCCGGCCGACGCCGCAGGAAGAAGCCTTCGCGCGGGAAGCCCATCACGGGCCGACGCCGATGCAGGCGCAGCATGAGCACGCCGCGGCCGGCAATCACGCCTTGCTCGCCTCGGTCAATCATGGCCGGCCGCCCATCGCCGCCAGCCGCCATCCCGGGGTCTTCGAGGGCCGTGAGGTCGTCGCCGCGCGCGGCGCGCACCCGCCGGGCCATGGCGGACCGCCGCCGCATCCGCAAGCGCACCCGCATCCGGGGCCTGCGGGGGAGCACCACGAAGACCACCACGACTGAGGTGCCCGCCGCGCGGCGGCGCGGGAAATCCGTGCTAGAGCAGCCCGGCCTGTTGCGCCAGCACCTTGAGCGAGGTTTCGGGCCGCGCGCCGAAATGGCCGATCACCTCGGCGGCAGCAAGACTGCCGAGTCGGCCGCAGCTGGCGAGATCGCGGCCATGGGTGAGGCCGAAGAGGAAGCCGCTGGCATAGAGATCGCCGGCGCCGGTGGTGTCGACGAGCTTCTCGACCTTGGCGGCGGCAATCCGGTGCGTCGCCTCCCCCGCGAGGATGACCGAGCCTTTCTCGCTGCGGGTGAGCGCCGCGATCTCGCAATGGCCGCGGACGGCGTGCAGCGCGGCGTCGAAATCCTTCGTGCCGTAGAGCGCCGTGATCTCCGCCTCGTTGGCGAAGAGAATGTCGATATGGCCTTCGATCAGCGCGCGGAACTCGGCCCGGTAGCGCTCGACGCAAAAGGCGTCCGAGAGGGTGAGGCTGACCTTGCGCCCGGCGGCATGGGCGAGTTCGGCCGCCTTCTGGAAGGCCGCCTTGGCGCGCGGCGGGTCGAAGAGATAGCCCTCGAGATAGGTCACCTGGGCCGAGGCGACGAGCTCTGCCGGAATGTCCTCGGGACCAAGCTCGACGCAGGCGCCGAGGAAGGTGTTCATGGTGCGCTGCGCGTCGGGCGTCACCAGGATGAGCGAGCGTGCCGTCGGCGCGCCGCCGCGCAAGGGCGCGGCATCGAAGCGCACGCCGATGGCGCGCATGTCATGGGCGAAGACACGGCCGAGCTCGTCCTCGCTCACCTTGCCGATATAGGCGCCCGAGCCGCCCAGCGAGGCGATTCCGGCCATGGTGTTGCCGGCCGAGCCGCCCGACATTTCCAGCGCCGGCCCCATCGCCGCGTAGAGCTCTTCGGCGCGCGCCGCGTCGATGAGCTGCATCGAGCCCTTACGCAGTCCCTGCCGCTCGAGAAAGCGGTCGTCGGCCTGGGCGATGACATCGACGATC
>JASHUO010000153.1 GCA_030039975.1 Alphaproteobacteria bacterium | reverse complement strand
CTGGGCGGGATCGCCGGGCTCTGGCTCTGCCGCGGCGCGCCGCCGGCCATGCACGGGCACCTGTCCGTGCCAGTGTCACGCACCGCCGGCGTGGTGGCGCTCGCCCTGTTCTTCCTGCTGCTGCTCGGCATTCCCATTGTGCAGAGCTTTGTCGCCGTGCAAGGCGTGGCGCTGTTCGATGCATTCTACCGCTCCGGCGCGCTCGTCTTCGGCGGCGGCCATGTCGTGCTGCCTTTGCTGCGCCAAGCCTTCGTTACTCCCGGCTGGGTCAGCGACGATGCCTTCCTCGCCGGTTATGGCGCGGCGCAAGCGGTGCCGGGCCCGCTTTTCACCTTCTCGGCCTATCTCGGCACCGTCGTGCGCGCGACGCCGCACGGACTTCCTGGTGCGGTGCTGGGCCTGTTGGGGATTTTCCTGCCCGGCGTTCTGATCCTGGTGGGGACGCTGCCCTTTTGGGAGGCGTTCCGCAAACGCGCCGTCGCGCAAGCGGCGATGCGCGGCGTTAACGCTGCTGTGGTGGGCTTGCTCGCAGCCGCGCTTTACAGCCCGGTCTGGACGAGCGCCGTTCGGACGCCGGCCGACTTCGCCGTCGCGCTGGTCGCCTTCGTCCTGCTCACCGTCTGGCGCGCTGCGCCGCTCATCGTCGTCCTCTTCAGCGCGCTCGCCGGGATGGCGCTGGCAAAGTAGCTGTCAGCCGTCAGCCGTCAGCTTTCAGCCGTCCGGCAAGTCGTCAGTTTTCAGTGGTCAGTTTTCAGTTCCGAAGCGCCGGAACTGACGATTGACAACTCAGCTGACAGCTGAGAGCTGACGGCTGACAGCTACTCCTCACCCCGACGTCGCTGCGTGCAGCACGCGGAGCGCATCGGGGCGATCCTCTGCCCAGCCGATAGCATCGCGCCCGGTGTAGTCCTGCTTCTTCGGATCGGCGCCGGCCTTGAGCAGCACCTTCACCACCTCGACCTTGTCGTCGCTCGCCGCCAACATCAGCGGCGTGATTCCCTGCCGGTTCTGCGCGTCGACCGGTGCTTTGGCGTCGAGCAGCATTTGGACCGCCTCGACATGGCCGCGCTCGGCCGCCCAATGCAGCGCCGTCGAGCCGAACTTGTCACGATAATCGGTGCGCGCGCCGCCATCGAGCAGCATCTTGATGATCTCGGTATTGCCGTGTTCCGCGGCGTAGTCGAGCGGCGTGCGGCCACCCGGGTCGGTGAAATCGGGATTGTCGCCGCGACGCAGGAGATAAGCGACCTCGCCCGGCTTGTTGTTCGAGCAAGCGTTGGCGAGCGTGTACCAGTCGGGGAAATTGAACAGCTGCGCCAGACCGGGCCGCGGCGCCAGCGCTGCTGCCAGCGCCATTGTGGTTGCGGTGAGGCGGAGCGCGGCACGGCGGGAAACGACAAGGCTCATGATCTCTCCTCGCCCGCGCGCGCCGGCCGATCGAGCCGCGCGCCGAGCCAATCGAGTGCCGCCGCGACACTCTCGACGCGTTCGCCCGGCGGCGGCGGCGGGCGGCGCACCATCACCACCGGCAGGTCGCGCTCGCGCGCGGCGACCAGCTTCGGCTCGGTGGCGGCGCCGCCGCTCGCCTTGGCGACCAGCACCTCCACCGCGTGACGCTCCAGGATACGTCGCTCTTCCGCCAGGTTGAAGGGGCCGCGACCCAGCAGCAGCTCGGCGGAGGCAAGCGGCAGCGGCGCGGCCGGCGGACCGACGAGCCGCACCAGGAAATGATGCCCGGTGAGGCCGGCGAAAGCGCCGAGCTCGCGCTGGCCGATGGTGAGCCAGACGCGCCGTCCAAGCCGCGGCAGAACCGTGGCCGCAGCCGCGACATCGCCGACTTCGATCCAGCGGTCGAGCGGGTGGCGCTTCCACAGCGGTCGCTGCAGCACAAGACGCGGCACCTGCGCGGCGTCGCACGCCGCGGCGGCTTGCGCCGAAATCTGCGCGGCGAAAGGATGGGTGGCGTCGATGACGCAATCGACGCGCTCGGCGGCGAGATAGGCGGCGAGTCCTTCGGCGCCGCCGAAACCGCCGAGGCGCACTTGCCCCGGCAGCGGCGCCGGGTGCTCGGTGCGGCCGGCGAGCGAGGTGGTGACGGCGAGCGCCGCGCCGAAGCGCTGCAGCGCCGCGGCGGCGAGCGAAGCCGCTTCGGCCGTGCCGCCGAGGATCAAGAGATGCGCTGTGCCGTCAGCTTCCAGCATGGGCGAGCAGCTTTCCCGTGCGGTCGAACACCGCGACATCGACGGCGATGCCGCCCGCCAAGGTCGCCAGCGCCACCTCGCGCGCCTGGCGTGCTACGGCCAGCGCCAGCGCCTCGCGTTGCGCGCCGGCCAGCGCCAGCCGCGCTGTTGGCATCGCGCGCCGCGGCGAGCGATATTAGCCACGCCGGGTGCGCCAGTGTAGTCTCGGGCGATGGAGCTGCCGTCTCTCGATTTCCCCGACTTTCTGCCCGGCACGGTGTGGCTGGTCGGCGCCGGGCCGGGCGATCCCGGCCTGTTGTCGCTGCTGGCGCTGCATGCGCTCCGCCATGCCGACACCGTCGTCTATGATGCGCTGGTCGATCCGCGCATCCTGGCCTTGGCGCGCCCCGGAGCGGCGCTCGACTATGCCGGAAAGCGCGGCGGCAAGCCTTCGCCGCAACAGCCCGATATCTCCGAGCGCCTGGTACGTCTCGCGCGCGCCGGGCAACGCGTGCTGCGCCTCAAAGGCGGCGATCCCTTCGTCTTCGGTCGCGGCGGAGAAGAGGCGCTGACCCTCGCCGCTGCCGGCATTCCCTTCCGCATCGTGCCCGGAATCACCGCGGCGATCGGCGGCCTCGCCTATGCCGGCATTCCCGCCACGCATCGCGACGTCAACTCGGCGGTGACCTTCATCACCGGCCATGCCAGCAATGGCGAGCTGCCGGATGGGCTCGACTGGACTGCGCTGGCGCGCGGCGCGCCGGTGCTGGTGCTCTACATGGCACTGAAGCATCTCGACGCCATCGTTCAGCGCCTCATCGCCGCGGGGCGCCGCCCCGATGAGCCGGTGGCGGTGGTGAGCAAAGCGACGACGCCGGCGCAGCGCGTGCTCGAGACGGTGCTGGCGCGCGCTGCCGCCGATGTCGCTGCCGCCGGCATCGAGCCGCCCGCAATCGTCGCTGTCGGCGAGGCGGTGAAGCTGCGCCGCATGC